>NZ_CAWMRY010000015.1:0-100449 GCF_963870295.1 Aeromonas sp. ANP5
CAGTTGAGGCAGTTGAGGCAGTTGAGGCAGTTGAGGCAGTTGAGGCAGTTGAGGCAGTTGAGGCAGTTGAGGCAGTATCAGAATTCATTAAAAGAAAAGCCGGGACAAGCCCGGCTTTTTCTTTATCACTCAGCAGCTGCTTCAGCAGCGGCCGGGCGGTCTACCAGCTCAATATAAGCCATAGGGGCGTTGTCGCCTGCACGGAAACCGCATTTCAGAATGCGAGTATAACCGCCGGCGCGCTCCAGGTAGCGCGGGCCCAGTTCATTGAACAGCTTAGCCACGATCGCGTTATCGCGAGTACGGGCAAATGCCAGGCGACGATTAGCAACGCTATCAGTCTTGGCAAGGGTGATCAGCGGTTCAACTACACGACGCAGCTCTTTTGCCTTAGGCAGAGTCGTCTTGATGATCTCATGACGAACCAGGGAGCTGGCCATGTTGCGGAACATTGCCTGACGATGGCTGCTGTTCCGGTTCAGTTGACGACCACTCAAACGATGGCGCATGACCTTATCCTTCTAACTAAATCTGTGAAACCCGTAATCTGGATTACTCGTCAGCGATGCTGGCGGGCGGCCAGTTCTCAAGGCGCATGCCAAGAGACAGACCACGGGAGGCCAACACGTCCTTGATCTCAGTCAGGGACTTCTTACCGAGGTTAGGAGTCTTAAGCAACTCAACTTCGGTACGCTGTACCAGATCACCAATATAGTGGATAGCTTCTGCCTTCAGACAGTTCGCAGAACGAACTGTCAGCTCCAAATCATCGACAGGACGTAGCAGAATCGGATCAAACTCGGGTTTCTCTTCTTTCTTCTCGGGCACGCTGACATCGCGCAGATCCACGAAGGCTTCCAGTTGCTCGGCCAGAATAGTGGCAGAACGACGGATGGCTTCTTCAGGATCCAGGGTACCATTGGTCTCCATGTCGATGACCAGCTTGTCCAAGTCGGTACGCTGTTCCACACGTGCTGCCTCAACATTGTAGGCAATACGAACGATGGGGCTGAACGCAGAGTCCAGCAGCAGGCGACCAATCGGGCGCTCTTCGTCATCGTTGTGAACACGAGCAGAAGCAGGCACATAACCACGACCACGCTGAACTTTCAGGCGCATGCTGATTTCAGCATTGGCACCAGTCAGGTGGCAGATTACGTGCTCCGGGTTTACGATCTCGACTTCATCACCGTGAGTGATATCACCAGCGGTAACGGGGCCTGTTCCAGACTTGGTCAGGGACAGAGTTACCTCGTCCTTGCCTTCCAGCTTCACAGCGATACCTTTCAGGTTGAGCAGGATTTCAAGAATGTCTTCCTGTACACCTTCTTTGCTGCTGTACTCATGCAGTACCCCGTCAATTTCGACTTCAGTAACTGCACAACCGGGCATAGATGACAGCAAAATACGACGCAGGGCGTTGCCCAGCGTGTGACCAAAGCCACGCTCGAGTGGCTCAAGAGTCACTTTCGCATGAGTCGGGCTAACTTGCTCGATGTCAACTAGCCGCGGTTTAAGAAAATCTGTTACAGAACCCAGCATTGTGTCCTCTCTTTAGAAGCTAGCTTTACTTGGAGTAAAGCTCGACGATCAGCTGTTCGTTAATGTCGGCAGACAGGTCGGAACGCTCTGGCAGACGCTTGAAAGCACCTTCCATTTTAGCGGCGTCAACCTCTACCCAAGTCGGCTTCTCACGCTGACCAGCAACTTCCAGGGAAGCTTTGATACGCGCTTGCTTCTTAGCCTTCTCACGAACGCAGATCACGTCCTCAGGGGAAACCTGGAAAGAAGGAATGTTCACAACGCGACCGTTTACCATGATGGCCTTGTGGCTCACCAGCTGACGAGATTCAGCACGGGTAGCGCCGAAGCCCATACGGTAAACAACGTTGTCCAAACGACCTTCCAGCAGCTGCAACAGGTTTTCACCGGTGTTACCCTTTTGACGGGCAGCGTCGCGGTAGTAGTTGCGGAACTGTTTTTCCAATACGCCGTAGATACGACGAACTTTTTGTTTCTCGCGCAGCTGAACACCGTAGTCGGACAGACGCGCTTTACGCGCACCGTGCTGACCAGGGGCGGTGTCAATCTTGCACTTAGAATCAATCGCACGAACACCTGACTTCAGGAAGAGGTCGGTGCCCTCACGACGGCTAAGCTTAAGCTTAGGACCGATATATCTTGCCATCTTCTTTCTCCAACAATCCTAGACCAAGTAGCTACAGCGTTATACGCGGCGCTTCTTGGGAGGACGACAACCGTTGTGCGGGATCGGAGTCACATCAGTAATGTTAGTGATGCGGAAACCAGCCGCGTTCAGGGCGCGGATGGAAGACTCACGACCGGGACCCGGACCTTTGACCATGACTTCCAGGTTCTTGACGCCATATTCTTTGGCCATCTCACCAGCTCGCTCGGCAGCTACCTGAGCAGCGAACGGGGTGGACTTACGAGAACCACGGAAACCGGAACCACCAGAAGTAGCCCAAGACAGAGCATTGCCCTGACGGTCAGTAATGGTCACGATTGTGTTGTTGAAAGATGCATGAACGTGCGCAATACCGTCGCTCACTTGCTTTTTAACGCGCTTGCGAGCACGAGTCGGAGTTTTAGCCATTTTCTACCTTCCCGTTACTTCTTGATAGCCTTGCGCGGACCCTTACGGGTACGAGCGTTGGTCTTGGTACGTTGACCACGAACAGGCAGGCTACGACGGTGACGCAAACCACGGTAGCAACCCAGATCCATCAATCGCTTGATGTTCATGGAAATCTGACGACGCAGGTCACCTTCAACGGTGAATTTACCTACTTGTTCACGCAGACTCTCGATCTGAGCTTCGTCCAGGTCTTTAATTTTCACATTCTCAGCGATACCGGCTGCGGCACAGATGGCCTTGGAGCGGGTACGACCGACGCCATAAATAGCAGTCAAAGCGATGACTGCATGCTTATGGTCAGGAATGTTAATGCCAGCGATACGGGCCACTATTCACTCCTACATATAGTAGATTACGACCACCACAAAGCCCGTGAGCGGATACGTGGCGGTCAACCAATACACAACAAAAGTTGGCTGGCTATATTAGCCAGCACAACTATTTGTTGCAAGTACTAACCGTAAAAAATTAGCCTTGGCGCTGTTTATGCTTTGGCTCGCTGCAAATCACACGCACCACACCGTGACGCTTGATGATTTTGCAGTTACGGCAGATTGCCTTAACGGAAGCACGAACTTTCATTGCTTAACTCCGTAACTACGCCGACCTTTAGCGGCCGTAGCCCTTCAGGTTGGCCTTCCTCAGGACGTCGCCATATTGATGAGACATCATATGGGTTTGTACCTGAGCCATGAAGTCCATGATAACTACCACGATAATCAGCAGCGAAGTGCCACCGAAGTAGAACTGTACGTTCCAGGCAGTCATCAAGAACTGGGGTACCAGACAGATAAAGGTTATATAGAGCGCACCTGCCAATGTCAGGCGAGTCATAACCTTATCGATGTAACGTGCTGTCTGCTCGCCCGGGCGGATCCCCGGGATAAAGGCTCCACTCTTCTTCAGATTATCTGCTGTCTCGCGGGGGTTGAACACCAGCGCGGTATAGAAGAAGCAGAAGAAGATAATGGCTGCTGCATACAGCATCTCGTAAAGCGGTTGACCCGGCTGCAGGACCATAGAGACCTGTTGCAGGATATCAGCTACTTTACCCTCACCCTGACCAAACCAAGAGGTAATGGTCCCCGGGAAGAGGATGATACTGGATGCGAAAATCGCAGGAATCACACCAGCCATATTCACTTTCAACGGCAGGTGTGTGCTTTGCGCGGCAAATACCTGGCGGCCTTGTTGACGCTTGGCATAGTTAACGACGATACGACGCTGACCACGCTCCACGAACACCACAAAGTAAGTCACTGCGAAAACAATCAAGCCCAGCAACAACAACAGCAGGATGTGCAATTCCCCTTGACGTGCCTGTTCGGCCGTAGCGCCAATGGCATGCGGCAGACCAGCAACGATACCTGTGAAAATAATCAACGAGATACCATTACCAATCCCACGCTCGGTAATCTGCTCACCCAACCACATCAAAAACATGGTACCGGTGACCAGACTCACAACCGCTGTGAAATAGAAGCCCAAACCCGGATTAGTCACGAGTCCATGCATCATATTCGGCAGACCGGTTGCAATACCAATGGCCTGGAAAGTTCCCAAAACCAGCGTGCCCCAACGGGTATATTGGCTAATCTTGCGACGGCCGGATTCACCTTCTTTCTTGAGTTCAGCAAGAGCGGGGTGAACCACTGTCAGCAGCTGGATAATGATCGACGCCGAAATGTACGGCATGATCCCCAACGCAAGAATAGAAGCACGCGAGAGTGCACCACCACTGAACATGTTGAACATCTCAATGATGGTGCCCTTCTGTTGCTGGAACAACTCGGCCAGTACGGCGGCGTCAATACCAGGAATCGGCACATAAGAGCCTGCACGGAAAACGATAATCGCCCCGAGAACGAAGAGCAGACGGCTCTTCAGTTCACTCAGACCACCCTGTGCTTTAACATCCAATCCTGGTTTCTTAGCCATTGTACTGATTATTCCTCGATTTTACCGCCAGCGGCCTCGATGGCTGCGCGTGCACCTTTGGTGACGGACAGACCACGAACGGTCACAGCACGGTCAATGTTGCCTGACAGAACAACTTTAGCGAACACGATGTTCTTAGTAACAACACCGGCTTGCTTCAGAGTGCTCAGGTCGACCACATCACCTTCTACCAGGGCGATTTCGTTCAGACGCACTTCGGCAGAAACCAAAGATTTGCGAGAGAAGAAACCGAACTTCGGCAGACGGATTTTCAAAGGCATCTGGCCGCCTTCGAAACCGTTGCGAACTTTGCCGCCACCGGAACGAGAGGTTTGGCCTTTAACACCACGACCACCAGTCTTGCCCAGGCCGGAGCCGATACCACGACCACGACGTTGTTTTTCAGGCTTGGAACCAGCGGCCGGAGACAGAGTGTTCAGACGCATGCTTAGCCCTCCACCTTAACCATGTAATAAACCTGGTTGATCATGCCGCGTACGCAAGGAGTATCTTCCAGCTCAACGGTGTGACCAATGCGACGCAGACCCAGACCACGCAGAGTCGCCTTGTGCTTTGGCAGACGGCCGATAGAGCTGCGAGTTTGAGTTACTTTTACAGTGTTAGCCATGTCGCATTACCCCAGAATTTCTTCAACGCGCAGACCACGCTTGGCAGCGATCTGTTCCGGTGATTGACCGTGAACCAGAGCGTCTACAGTAGCGCGAACAACGTTGATTGGGTTGGTGGAACCGTAGGTCTTGGCCAGCACGTTGTGGATACCGGCAACTTCCAGAACAGCACGCATAGCGCCGCCTGCAATGATACCAGTACCTTGGGAGGCCGGCTTCATGAACACGGTGGAGCCAGAGTGAACACCACGCACCGGGTGGTGCAGAGTGCCGTTGTTCAGCTCAACCTTGTTCAGGTTACGCTTAGCCTGTTCCATTGCTTTTTGAATAGCAGCCGGAACTTCACGGGCTTTACCGTAACCGTAACCTACACGGCCGTTACCATCACCCACCACGGTCAACGCGGTGAAGGACATGATACGACCACCTTTAACAGTTTTCGAAACACGGTTTACTGCAATGAGCTTTTCTTGCAGTTCGCCGGCTTGAGATTCGACTTTAGCCATCTTCGACTCCTAGCTTAGAACTGAAGACCAGCGTCACGTGCAGCAGCTGCCAGGGCAGCGATGCGACCGTGATACTTGAAACCGGAACGATCGAAAGATACGTTCTGAACGCCTTTGGCAATAGCACGCTCAGCGATAGCTTTACCTACAGCGGTAGCAGCATCTGCGTTACCGGTGTATTTCAGAGCTTCACTGATGGCTTTCTCTACTGTGGAAGCAGAGGCCAGAACTTCGGAACCGTTGGCTGCAATAACCTGCGCATAGATATGACGCGGGGTACGGTGAACAACCAGACGGGTAGCTCCCAGTTCCTGCATCTTTTTCCGAGCACGAGTAGCACGACGGAGACGAGCTGCTTTCTTGTCCATAGTGTTACCTTACTTCTTCTTAGCTTCTTTAGTACGCACTTGCTCGTTGGCATAGCGTACACCCTTGCCCTTGTAGGGCTCCGGAGCGCGGTAAGCACGGATATCGGCGGCGACTTGGCCAACCAGCTGCTTGTCGACGCCACGCAGAACGATTTCTGTGGCAGTCGGGCACTCAGCGGTCACACCAGCCGGCAGCGCATGCTCTACCGGGTGAGAGAAGCCCAGAGCCAGCGCAACAGCATTGCCCTTGATGGAGGCTTTATAACCTACACCAACCAGCTGCAGCTTGCGCTCGAAGCCTTGGGTAACACCGATTACCATGTTGTTGACCAATGCACGGGCAGTACCGGCCTGAGCGTCAGCACCAGCGATGCTGCCGCGCGGGGCGAACTTCAGTACATTGTCTTCTTTGGTCACTTCTACACCGGCGTGAATAGAGCGAACCAGAGAACCTTTACCACCTTTGATGGTCAGTTCCTGGCCGTTCAGAGTCACCTCTACGCCAGCAGGAATAGTGACGGGTGCCTTAGCAACACGAGACATTTCCTACCTCCTATTAAGCGACGTAGCAGATGATCTCACCGCCCATGCTTGCTTTGCGAGCAGCACGGTCAGTCATCACACCTTTAGACGTGGACACGATAGCAACACCGAGACCGCCCATAACTTTCGGCAGATCAGTAGTGCGCTTGTAAATACGCAGGCCTGGACGGCTTACGCGTTGGATCAGTTCTACAACTGGCTTACCCTGGAAATATTTCAGTTCAATTTCCAGTTCCGGCTTCACGTCACCAGCTACGGAGTAGCCAGCGATGTAACCTTCTTCTTTCAGCACTTTGGCAATAGCCACTTTCAGCTTGGAAGAAGGCATGGAAACCGCAACTTTGCTCGCCGCCTGACCGTTACGGATGCGGGTCAGCATATCCGCGATCGGATCTTGCATGCTCATAAGTCTAACTCCCGAGATTCGTTACCAAGAAGCCTTCTTCAGGCCCGGAATTTCGCCCTTCATGGCATGCTCACGCACCTTGATGCGAGACAGGCCAAACTTGCGCAGGAAACCGTGCGGACGACCAGTAATATTGCAACGGTTACGCTGGCGGGACGGACTGGAATCACGGGGCAGCTGTTGCAGTTGCAGTACAGCATCCCAACGCGCTTCTTCAGAAGCGTTCATGTCAACGATGATAGCTTTCAGCTCGGCACGCTTGGTCGCGTACTTGGCTACCAGCTTGGCACGCTTTGCTTCGCGCGCTTTCATGGATGTTTTAGCCATAACCCTAACCTTACTTGCGGAATGGGAAGTTAAAGGCAGCCAGCAGAGCACGGCCTTCTTCATCGGTATTCGCGGAAGTGGTGATGGTGATATCCAGACCACGGACGCGATCGACTTTGTCATAGTCGATTTCCGGGAAGATGATCTGCTCACGCACGCCCATGGAGTAGTTACCACGACCGTCGAACGCTTTAGCGTTCAGGCCACGGAAGTCACGGATACGCGGTACGGAGATGCAGATCAGCCGTTCCAGGAACTCCCACATACGCTCGCCACGCAGGGTTACTTTACAACCTATCGGGTAGCCTTCACGAATCTTGAAGCCCGCAACAGATTTGCGAGCTTTGGTGATCAGCGGCTTCTGACCGGAAATGGCAGCCATATCGGCAGCAGCATTTTCCAGCAATTTCTTGTCAGAGATCGCTTCACCAACACCCATGTTCAGGGTGATTTTCTCGATCCGAGGGACTTGCATGATAGTCTTGTAACCGAACTGCTTGGACAGTTCATTTACTACATCGGATTTGTAGTAATCATGCAGTTTCGCCATCGTTAAACTCCAATTACTTCACAAGTTCGCCGGTGGATTTGAAGAAACGGACTTTTTTGCCGTCTTCAATCCGGAAACCAACGCGGTCAGCTTTGCCAGTGGCAGAGTTGAACAGCGCTACGTTTGATACATCGATGGGGGCTTCTTTGGTGACGATACCGCCAGCCTGACCCAGTGCGGGTACCGGCTTCTGGTGTTTCTTCACCTGGTTGATGCCTTCCACGATTACCTTACCTTTTGCAATCAGGACTTGAGTGACTTTGCCACGCTTGCCCTTGTCTTTGCCGGTAAGAACAATCACTTCGTCTTCGCGACGGATTTTAGCTGCCATCGTTCGACTCCTTACAGTACTTCGGGTGCCAGGGACACAATCTTCATGAACTTCTCATTACGCAGTTCACGGGTCACCGGGCCAAAAATACGAGTACCGATTGGCTGTTGGTTGTTGTTAAGCAACACAGCCGCATTGTTGTCGAAACGGATGACAGAGCCGTCCGGACGACGAACGCCTTTACGGGTGCGTACGACCACCGCGTTATACACATCACCTTTCTTCACTTTACCGCGAGGAATGGCTTCCTTGATGGAAACCTTGATGATGTCGCCGATGCCGGCGTAACGGCGGTGCGAGCCACCCAGAACCTTAATACACATTACACTGCGAGCGCCGGAGTTGTCGGCAACACCCAGCATACTTTGCATCTGGATCATCTTAGTGCTCCGCTTTGTTTACTTCTTATCCCTAATGGGATCTGGCTGCCTTCAAAAGGCGCGAAACTATAACACAGGATTTTCAGAAAAGGTAGCCTAAAAAACAAACGGCCCCTGAAAGGGGCCGCTTGGACTACAAAGTACCGATTAGGCCTTTTCTACAACGGCAACCAGGGTCCAGGACTTGGTCTTGGACAGCGGGCGGCATTCGCGGATTTCCACGAGGTCGCCAGCTTTGCACTCGTTGTTTTCGTCATGTACGTGCAGCTTGGTAGTGCGCTTGATGATCTTACCGTAGATCGGGTGCTTTACCTTGCGCTCGATAGCAACAGTGATGGACTTGTCCATCTTGTCGCTGATTACACGACCTTGCAGAGTACGGATCTTGTCAGTCATTACGCACCTGCCTTCTCAGTCAGTACAGTCTTGATACGTGCGACGTCACGACGCACTTGTTTCAGAGTGTGAGTCTGAGCCAGCTGGCCGGTGGACGCTTGCATGCGCATGTTGAATTGCTCACGCAGCAGGCCCAGCAGCTCCTGGTTCAGTTCTTCGACGCTCTTTTGACGCAGATCTTGGGCTTTCATCACATCACCGTCTTAATTACGAAAGTGGTCTGAACAGACAGCTTAGCTGCGGCCAGGGCAAACGCTTCACGCGCCAGAGCCTCAGGTACACCGTCCATCTCGTACAGAACCTTGCCAGGCTGGATCGGGCAAACCCAGTATTCCACGTTACCCTTACCTTTACCCATACGAACTTCGAGGGGCTTTTCGGTGATGGGCTTGTCCGGGAACACACGGATCCAGATCTTACCTTGACGCTTAACGTGACGGGTCATGGCACGACGGGCTGCTTCGATTTGACGAGCAGTCAGTTGACCACGGGATGTCGCCTTCAGGCCAAAGGTACCGAAGGATACTTCGTTACCAGAGGTGGCCAGACCGCGGTTACGACCCTTGTGGGTCTTGCGGAATTTAGTACGCTTAGGTTGCAACATTTACCGAATCTCCTTACTTAGCAGCGCGGCGCTTGTTGTCACGCT
The DNA here is from genome assembly GCF_963870295.1 of Aeromonas sp. ANP5. Classification (NCBI taxonomy): domain Bacteria; kingdom Pseudomonadati; phylum Pseudomonadota; class Gammaproteobacteria; order Aeromonadales; family Aeromonadaceae; genus Aeromonas; species Aeromonas sp. ANP5. Next base: position 9,683 of record NZ_CAWMRY010000015.1, read on the forward strand.
TGGGCTTTGCAGGAGCTTGCTCTTGAGCAGCGGCAGCGTTAACAGCAGCCAGACCGCCCAGAACTTCGCCCTTGAAGATCCAAACTTTAACGCCGATCACACCGTAAGTGGTGTGGGCTTCAGAAGTTGCGTAGTCGATGTCGGCACGCAGGGTGTGCAACGGCACACGACCTTCACGGTACCATTCGGTACGCGCGATTTCAGCGCCGCCCAGACGACCGGAAACTTCCACTTTGATGCCCTTGGCACCCAGGCGCATTGCGTTCTGTACGGCGCGCTTCATAGCACGACGGAACATTACACGACGCTCCAGCTGGGAAGTGATGCTGTCGGCAACGAGTTTGCCATCCAGCTCCGGCTTGCGGACTTCGGAAATGTTGATCTGAGCAGGCACGCCAGCAATAGTGGCTACAGCTTTGCGCAGCTTCTCAACGTCTTCGCCTTTCTTACCGATTACAACACCCGGACGAGCGGTGTGAATGGTCACACGGATGCTCTTGGCCGGACGTTCAATGGTGATCTTGGACAAGGACGCGTTTTTCAGTTCCTTGGTCAGGAACTGGCGTACTTGAAAATCGCTGTACAGGTTGTCAGCGAAGTCTTTGGTGTTCGCGAACCAGGTAGAATTCCAAGGCTTGGTAATACCCAGGCGAATGCCATTAGGATGTACTTTCTGACCCATTGCTTATCTCCCAGCCTTAGCGTCGGATACCACTACAGTGATGTGAGCGGTACGCTTGAGGATACGATCCGCACGACCTTTGGCACGCGGACGGATGCGCTTCATGGAGGGACCTTCGTCGACCATGATAGTAGCAACACGCAGCGCGTCGATATCGGCGCCTTCGTTGTGCTCAGCGTTTGCAATGGCAGATTCCAGCACTTTCTTAACCAGCACTGCAGCCTTTTTCGGGCTGAAGGTCAGGATATTCAGAGCCTTGTCTACGGACAGACCACGTACTTGATCGGCTACCAGACGAGCTTTCTGGGCAGAAGTACGGGCATAACGGTGTTTAGCGATAGCTTCCATCATTTATCCCTTAGCGCTTCTTAGCCTTCTTATCAGCAGCATGGCCGCGATAAGTACGAGTCGGTGCGAATTCACCCAGTTTGTGACCGATCATTTCTTCGGTAACGAAAACCGGAACGTGCTGACGACCATTATGGACAGCGATGGTCAAACCGATCATGTTCGGGATGATCATTGAACGACGGGACCAGGTTTTAACCGGCTTTTTATCCCCGCTTTCCACCGCTTTCTCTACCTTCTTCAGCAAGTGCAGGTCAATAAATGGACCCTTCTTGAGAGAACGTGGCATGGTGATTCCTCTATGTTAACAATTACTTGTTACGACGACGTACGATGTACTTGTCGGTACGCTTGTTCTTACGGGTCTTGAAGCCTTTAGCCTTCTGGCCCCATGGGGACACAGGCTGCATGCCCTTGTTACGACCCTCACCACCACCGTGCGGGTGGTCAACCGGGTTCATCGCCATACCGCGAACGGTCGGACGAATACCACGCCAGCGGTTTGCACCGGCTTTACCCAGTTGACGCAACATGTGCTCGGAGTTACCGACTTCACCGATGGTAGCGCGGCACTCGGCCAGAACTTTACGTACTTCGCCGGAACGCAGACGCAGAGTTACATAGTTACCTTCACGAGCCAGGATCTGGATGAAAGTACCAGCGGAACGAGCCAGCTGGGCACCTTTACCAGGCTTCATCTCTACAGCGTGAACGGTAGAACCAACCGGGATGTTGCGCATCGGCAGGGCGTTACCTACCTTGATGGCTGCATCAGCACCAGAAGCGATCGCGTCACCAGCTTTCAGGCCTTTTGGAGCCAGGATGTAACGACGCTCACCGTCTGCATACAACACCAGAGCGATGTTAGCGGTACGGTTCGGATCGTATTCCAGGCGCTCTACTTTAGCCGGGATACCGTCTTTGTCGCGCTTGAAGTCGACGATACGGTAGTGCTGCTTGTGACCACCACCGATATGACGGGTAGTGATACGGCCGTTGTTGTTACGACCACCGGACTTGCTTTTGCTGTCCAGCAGAGCGGCGAAGGGCTTGCCCTTGTACAGCTCTTGATTGACGATCTTGACGACGTGGCGGCGGCCCGGAGAAGTAGGCTTGCACTTAACGATTGCCATTTTTGAGAACTCCTCTTACTCGGCTGCGCCCATGAAGTCGATGTCCTGACCAGCTTTCAGGGTCACATAAGCCTTTTTCCAATCGGAACGACGGCCTACGCGTGCACCTGCGCGCTTGGTCTTACCCTTCATGTTCAGGGTACGGACGGTCTCAACTTCGACCTCGAACAGTTTCGCAACTGCAGCTTTGACTTCCGCCTTGGTAGCATCAACAGCAACTTTGAACACGATAGTGTTCTGCTTTTCTGCAACCATGGTGCTCTTTTCAGAGATGTGCGGAGCCTTCAGAACTTTCAGCAGACGCTCTTCACGGATCATGCCAGCATCTCCTCGATTTGCTTAACTGCGTCAGCAGTCATCAGAACCTTGTCGAAAGCGATCAGGCTGACCGGGTCGATACCGGCAACGTCACGCACGTCAACTTTGTACAGGTTGCGAGCAGCCAGGAACAGGTTCTCATCGACTTCAGCAGTCACGATCAGAACGTCAGTCAGTTCCATTTCTTTCAGCTTGGCGATCAGTTCTTTGGTCTTCGGAGCTTCGATGCCGAACTTCTCAACAACGATCAGGCGCTCTTGACGTACCAGCTCGGACAGAATGCTACGGATAGCGCCGCGGTACATCTTCTTGTTTACTTTCTGGCTGTGATCTTGCGGCTTAGCAGCAAAAGTCACACCACCGGAACGCCAGATGGGCGAACGGATGGAGCCAGCACGGGCACGACCAGTACCCTTCTGACGCCACGGCTTTTTGCCGCCACCAGACACTTCAGAGCGAGTCAGCTGCGCACGAGTACCCTGACGGGCACCAGCGGCATATGCAACGACGACCTGGTGAACCAGAGCTTCGTTGAATTCGCGCCCGAAGGTAGTCTCGGAAACTTCAAGAGCGCTCTTGGCGTCTTTCATTACCAATTCCATTACTATCTCCTCAGACGTTACGCTTTGACGGCAGGTTTGACGATCACGTTGCCGTTGGTTGCACCCGGTACTGCACCTTTGATGAGCAGCAGGTTGCGTTCAGCGTCAACACGAACCAGTTCCAGGTTCTGAGTCGTTACACGCTCAGCACCCATGTGACCAGCCATCTTTTTGCCCTTGAATACACGACCCGGAGTCTGGTTCTGACCGATAGAACCCGGAACGCGGTGAGACAAGGAGTTACCGTGGGTCATATCCTGGGTGCGGAAGTTGTGGCGCTTAACAGTACCAGCAAAGCCCTTACCTTTGGATGTGCCGGTAACGTCTACCAGCTTAACGTCAGCGAGAAGATCTACTTTCAGCTCGCTACCAACAGTGAAAGTTTCACCGTTGTTCAGGCGGAATTCCCACAGACCGCGACCGGCTTCTACACCAGCTTTGGCGAAGTGGCCAGCTTCCGGCTTGGTCACACGGCTGGCTTTCTTGGCGCCAGTGGTAACCTGAATAGCGTTGTAGCCGTCGGTTTCTACAGATTTGACCTGAGTTACACGGTTAGCTTCAACTTCGATAACAGTCACCGGGATAGAAACGCCATCTTCAGTGAAGATGCGAGTCATACCCACTTTGCGACCTACAAGACCGATTGTCATTGTTATCAACCTCTTTCCGTAATTAACCCAGGCTGATCTGGACGTCTACACCAGCTGCCAGATCCAGACGCATCAGGGCGTCTACGGTCTTGTCAGTCGGCTCAACGATGTCTACCAGACGCTTGTGAGTGCGGATCTCGTACTGATCACGCGCATCTTTGTTGACGTGCGGGGAGATCAGGACGGTGAAGCGCTCTTTGCGAGTCGGCAGCGGAATAGGACCGCGAACCTGCGCGCCAGTGCGCTTAGCAGTTTCAACGATTTCCGCAGTGGATTGATCAATCAGGCGATGATCAAAAGCCTTCAGGCGGATACGGATTCTTTGGTTCTGCATTGACAGAGCTCCAATAGATAAAAGAACATAAATCAACACCGCCCGACCGAGATTTCTCCCGCCAGAGGTGTGATTTTTCACGTTTCCCCCCATATCGGGAGGACTGTATGGCTGGCTCCTGTAAACAGGAAACTCAGCAGCAGACATATCGTCTGGCTTACCTCATGGGTAAGCGGAGGGGATTATACGGATTTTTCAAATTTGCGCAAGGGAGAACGAACAGATTATGCGCAGTTTTATGTGACAGATGGATCTCGCCTGCGGCAACGCACTCTGCTGCCAACACCCAGGTAACGACAATGTTACAAGCAGACTGGTAGACTGTGCGCTTGCCTCTGTCAGTGGAACGACATCCCATGCTCAAAGATCAAAAGAAAGCCTATCAGTATGGCCTTTGCGCCGTTGCCCTCTGGTCGACGGTCGCCACCGCCTTCAAGATCTCCCTCGCCTATTTCGAACCTGTACAACTGTTGCTTGTGGCCGCCTTCACCTCGACTCTCACGCTGACAGCCGTCGTCGCCAAACAGGGCAAACTGCCGCTGCTGGGAAGCTACATCAAGGCCCGCCCTTTCTACTACCTGACTCTGGGCGTGCTGAACCCCTTTCTCTATTACCTGTTGCTATTCAAGGCCTATGACCTGCTGCCTGCCCAGCAGGCACAGACCCTCAACTACACCTGGGCCATTACCCTCAGTCTGCTGGCCGTCCCCTTCCTCGGCCAGAAGCTGCGTCGGCGCGATGGCATCGCTATCGTGCTGGGGTATTTTGGCGCGCTAGTGATCGCCACCAGAGGGGATGTATTCGGCCTGCAGTTCGACAGCCCCCTCGGCGTGACGCTGGCGCTGGTCTCGACCCTCATCTGGGCCAGCTACTGGATCCTCAACACCCGCAATCAGGGCGATCCCATTGTCAGCCTGTTGCTCGGCTTTATGATCAGCCTGCCTTTTATCGTCGTGGCGACCTGGTTGCTCTCCGATTTTGCCATGACCGCCTGGCAGGGATGGGCTGGTGCCATCTATGTGGGACTGTTCGAAATGGGCTTCGGTTTCGTGCTCTGGCTGATGGCGCTGCGCCATGCCACCAACACGGCCCCCATCAGCAATCTCATCTTCATCTCGCCGTTTGCCTCACTGGTACTGCTCAACCTGTTGATCGGCGAAGCCATCCATCCGGCCACCCCCATCGGGTTGGCGCTCATCGTTGCCGCCCTGCTGATCCAGCAGCTCAAGTACGGCAAACGCTATCGAGCATCAGTCGAAACCAAGAGCTGACCATGCAGAAGGGCGTATCCACGGATACGCCCTTCTCTCAATCCATCCACTCCTGTGGCTGATGTTTCGGCAGCCGCATCTCGACCAGCAGGCCGCCGAGATCCGAACTTCCCAACCGGATAGTGCCATGGTGCTGGGCGACTATCTTGGCCACGATGGCCAACCCCAAGCCACTGCCGCCGACGGTCCGCGCCACATTCCCCTGAGTAAACGGCTTGAGCACCCGGGAATAGTCCTGCTCTGGAATACCGGGGCCATCATCGGAGAGGCGCAAGCGCACCCAGTGCCCGTCGTCCTTGAGCTCGGCATGCAAGCGGCTCGCCCCATAACGCTGCGAGTTGCTTGAGAGGTTGTTCAACACCCGCCGGATACTGACCGGATTGCAGGCCACCCGCACCGCCTCTTGCGGCAGCGCCAGATCAACTTCCAGTCCCTGCTCCGAGTAGATCAGCAAGGTATCGTGCACCAGCTGGGTCAGGTCGATAGGCTCCAAATCCTGCCCCTCATCCGGGCGGATGTAATCGATGAACTGATCGATGATGGCATTGGACTCATCGATGTCGGCGTTGATGCTCTCCTTGAGGTACTCGTCACCGGAGGACATCATCTCGGTCGCCAGCCGGATGCGGGTCAGCGGGGTGCGCAGATCGTGGGAAACCCCCGCCATCATCAGGTTACGCTCTTCGATCAGACTCTTGATGGAGTGGGACATGTGGTTGAAGGTGCGGGTCAGTCGCCTTACTTCCCGTGAACCCAGCTCCCCCAGCGCCTCGGGGAAATGGCCCCTGGCAACAGCAACGGCACCAGCCTCGAGATCCTCGAGCGGGCGCACCAGCTGCCGGGCAAAGCGCCAGGCCGCAAATAGGGTGATCACCAGCAGCACGCTCAGATAGATGATGAGGGGTTCGATATCGTCATCTTCAATCTCGGTCAGCGGGATCCGCACCCAGATTTTGCTGGCCTGCGGCGGCTGGATCCAGATGATGTAGTGATCCTGGATCTCGACCCGCACCTTGGCCGGGCCACCCAGCTCGCGACTGATGTTCTCCTCCAGATAGGGGTACGGCTTGGCCTCGTTGAAGCCATGCTGCACCGCCTCGCTCTGGGTATAGATGTCGGTACCGGTCGTCACATAGACCAGCGCCTCGGCATCTTCGCTCAGCGCCAGTTGTTCAGTGTTGACCGGAAAGATCAGCTTGACCTGATTGGCCAGCAAGTGACTGATCTGCTTGACGGTCGGCGCCAGCAGATAGTTGTAGAAGGTGACGTAGGAGACTGCTTGATAGACCACCAGAACGGCGGCCAGAAACCAGAGCATGCGCGAGAACATGCTGCCGACCTTTTTCATGCACCGTCACCATCTGGCACGAACACATACCCCAGACCCCAGACGGTCTGCAGATAGCGGGGCTGGGCCGGATCCTGTTCCAGCAGGCGGCGCAGGCGAGAGACCTGCACGTCAATACTGCGCTCGGTGGCGGTGTATTCGCGGCCACGGGCCAGATTCATCAGCTTGTCGCGGGAGAGCGGCTCGCGCGGATGGCTGACCAGCACTTTCAGCACCGCAAATTCGCCGCTGGTGAGCGCCATCGGTTCGCCATCCCGGCTCAGCTCGCGGGTCGCCAGATTGAGCTGGAAGGCGCCGAAGTTGACCACCTTCTCTGCAGCAGAAGGGGCCCCCGGCAACTCGACGGTATGGCGGCGCAGCACGGCACGGATCCGCGCCAGCAGTTCGCGGGGATTAAACGGCTTGGGCAGATAGTCATCGGCCCCCATCTCGAGCCCAACGATGCGGTCCACTTCATCCCCCTTGGCGGTGAGCATCAGCACCGGGATCTGGTTGCCCGCTTCCCGCAGACGGCGGCAGATGGAGAGCCCATCCTCCCCCGGCAACATCAGGTCGAGCACCATCAGGCTGAAATTTTCACGAGTCAGCAAGCGATCGGCCTGCTCGCCATTGGCCACGCCGCGCACTACGAATCCCTGCTCGGTGAGATAGCGTTCCAACAGGGAACGTAATTTCAGGTCATCGTCCACGACCAGGACCTTGTATTGCTGCTGACTCATTGCTTTGCCTCTTCATTCTTTAGCTGCCCCCAATACTAGGGGGGGATATAGCGGGAGCAAAGCACAAATATGTTACCGGTTATTACCCGTCCCGAGAGCGTGACAGCCATCAAGTCACTGCGCTGGCCAGCTACTCCCTGAATGGCGCCAGCCGAGCCATCACGATTTCCCTCGACAGCAAGAGGACAAAAGCTAATATTCCCGAGCAGTTAGCGATGAATACCCCTCTTTGACTAGGTCCGCATCACCATGAAGACAAAGCTGATCACCCGCGAAGGCTACAACAAGCTGAAAGAAGAGCTCGATTTCCTCTGGCGTCAGGAGCGCCCCGAGGTCACCAGGAAGGTGGCATGGGCCGCCAGTCTGGGGGATCGCAGCGAAAATGCCGACTACCAGTACAACAAGAAGCGGCTGCGGGAGATCGATCGGCGGGTGCGTTACCTGCGCAAGTGCCTCGAAGAGCTGGGGATCGTCGACTATGCCCCCGCGCAGGAGGGCAAGGTCTTCTTCGGCGCCTGGGTCGAGGTGGAAAACGAAGAGGGCGAGACCAAGCGCTTTCGCATCGTCGGCTATGACGAGATCTTCGAGCGCAAGGATTACATCTCCATCGACTCCCCCATGGCCCGCGCCCTGCTCAAGAAAGAGGTCGGTGATGAAGCCATCGTCCGTACGCCAGTTGGTGACGTCTGCTGGTATATCAACGAGATCTGCTACCCCAAATAGCCGGACTGCTTGCCACAGGCACATCCTGAGTCACAGGTGCAATGGCAAGATAAACGCCCTCCCCTGCGACTTTATCAGTCTGACGGGGGCAGACCCCGGCGCAGGGTGGCATCCCGCAACACGACCCCATATAGTGCTCACACTTGGCGCCTGATGGCGCGGACTCGACCACAGAGGCCCTCAACAACATCATGATGCAAACCATAGAGAGACAGATTGCCGGTGAGCTCAATGCTCGCCCGGAGCAGGTGCAGGCCGCAGTGCGCCTGCTGGATGAAGGCTCGACCGTGCCCTTTATCGCCCGTTACCGTAAAGAGGTGACTGGCGGTCTGGACGACAGCCAGCTGCGTACTCTGGAGAGCCGCCTCGGCTATCTGCGTGAACTGGAAGATCGCCGTCAGGTGATCATTCGCTCCATCGAAGAGCAGGGCAAGCTGACCCCCGAGTTGGCCCGCGAGTTGAACGGCGCCGACAGCAAGACCCGGCTGGAAGATCTCTACCTCCCCTACAAGCCCAAACGCCGCACCAAGGGGCAGATGGCGATCGAAGCCGGGTTGGAGCCGCTGGCCAACCTGCTGCTCAGCGACCCGATGCAGGATCCCGAGCAAGCGGCTGCCGCCTTCCTCAATCCCGAACAGGGCATTGCCGACAGCAAAGCGGCTCTCGATGGCGCCCGCTATATCCTGATGGAGCGCTTCGCCGAGCAGGCCGACCTGCTGGAGAAGCTGCGCGACTACCTGTGGCAGAACGCCACCCTGCGCGCCCGCGTGGTGGCAGGCAAGGAGCAGGAAGGGGCCAAGTTCAAGGACTATTTCGAACACGACGAACCCCTGCACAAGGCCCCCTCCCACCGGGTGCTGGCCATGCTGCGCGGCCGCAATGAAGGGATCCTCAATCTGGCGCTGGTCACCGGTGACGATGAGAGTGCCAGCCCCTGCGAAGGGATCATTGCCCACCACCTCAAGCTCAATCTGCAGAACCGCCCGGCCGACAAATGGCTGCAAGGGGTAGTGAGCTGGACCTGGAAGATCAAGTTGTCGCTTCAGATGGAGACAGAGCTGATCGGCCGCATCCGCGAGTCGGCAGAGGAGGAGGCGATCAAGGTGTTCGCCATGAACCTCAAGGATCTGCTGATGGCGGCCCCGGCCGGCATGCGCTGCACCATGGGGCTAGATCCGGGCATCCGCACCGGGGTCAAGGTTGCCGTGGTGGATGCCACCGGCAAGCTGGTCGATCACGCCACCATCTATCCGTTCGAACCAAAACGCCAGATTGATCAAAGCCTCAAGACCCTGAGCGAGCTGTGCCAGAAACACAAGGTCGAGCTCATCAGCATCGGCAACGGCACCGCCTCGCGGGAGACCGACCGGCTGGTCAGCGATCTGTTCGAGCGCTACCCCGCCGCCAAGGCGCAGAAGATAGTGGTGAGCGAAGCGGGAGCCTCTGTCTACTCCGCCTCCGAGCTCGCCTCTCAGGAGTTCCCGGATCTCGACGTCTCGATCCGTGGCGCCGTCTCCATCGCCCGCCGCCTGCAAGACCCGTTGGCCGAACTGGTCAAAATCGACCCCAAGAGCATCGGGGTGGGCCAGTATCAGCACGACGTCGGCCAGAGCCAGCTGGCCCGCCGACTGGATGCCGTGGTCGAGGATTGCGTGAACGCGGTCGGGGTCGATGTGAACACCGCCTCGGTCGCCCTGCTCAACCGGGTTTCCGGCCTCTCCCAGACGTTGGCCCAGAACATCGTCGCCTACCGGGATGAGCACGGCGCATTCAAGAGCCGTCAGCAGTTGCTGAAAGTGAGCCGACTCGGCCCCAAAGCCTTCGAACAGTGCGCCGGCTTCCTGCGCATTCGCGGCGGTAGCAATCCCCTCGACAGCTCGGCAGTGCACCCGGAGTCCTATCCGGTCGTGGAGAGGATCCTCGCCAAGCTGGAGCAGACCGTGGAGAGCCTGCTCGGCAACAGCAGCCTGCTGCGCAGCCTGAAACCGGCCGATTACACCGATGAGCAATTCGGCGTGCCCACCATCACCGACATCATCGGCGAGCTGGACAAGCCGGGCCGCGACCCGCGCCCCGAGTTCAAAACCGCGACCTTCAAGGAAGGGGTGGAGCAGATCAGCGACCTGGTGCCCGAGATGGTACTGGAAGGGGTGGTCACCAACGTCACCAACTTCGGCGCCTTCGTCGATATCGGTGTTCATCAGGACGGTCTGGTGCACATCTCCTCCCTGACCGACCGTTTCGTCAAGGATCCCCGTGAGGTGGTCAAGGCGGGCGACATTGTGCGGGTCAAGGTGCTGGAAGTGGACGCCCCGCGCAAGCGGATCAGCCTGACCATGCGCCTCGACGAGAAAGCAGGACAAGCTTCCCGCAAGCCGGCTGAAGCGCGCAACAGCAGTGCCGGCAACACCAAGCCAAGAAATGAGCCGCGGCAAAGCCCCCCTATGGGTGGTGCCATGGGCAACGCCTTCGCGGCGGCACTCTCCAAAGCGAAAAAGTAACGAAACCTTCCAGAAGTCCTCTGAATGCAAAAAGCCCCGCAAGGGGCTTTTTTACACGCGAAGCTCAGGATCACTGCGTCAGGGCAGCAAGTATGCTCTCGGGCTCTCCATGCTGGGCCAACACCTCCCGCAGTCGGTTGAATGCCTTGCAGGCCTCTTGCGGATACTTGCCATAAGAGACAACGCCGGTGTGACTCCAGCCAGCCGCCAGCATCACTTTCTTCTTGAAACTGGTTCCTTCAGTTCCCCCTCCTCCGAGCTGCATCAGAAACTGCTCCATCTGCAGGTGGGGGGGCGGTACACGGGAGAAGGTGGTGAAATCTTCCGCTTTGACTTCATCGAAATGCATGACAGCTCCTGTGAAATTGGAATGGGCCTGATCTTCAGGTTAGTTGCAAAACAGGCAAAGCAGCTGAAAGTTTGGCGAGGGTGATTCAGATATGCAGACTGAGGGACTGGGTAGAAGCCGGGCTGACAGCCTGTCGATAGTAGCCCGCGATAACGCTGTTGCGCTTGTCCATATAGGCACTCAGCACACCGCCCGATTTCGCGCTCTGCTCGGCCATCAGCTCTTTGCGCGCCTTGGCCTCACTCGCAGCGGCGCTGCGCGCGACGGCCAAGTCCTGCGCGGAAGGCTCGGCGGGCGCCAGCGCTGCAGCGCGGATCTGCTGCATCTTGGCGATGGTAGCGGCAGGGTCACCGGGTACGACACTGGTATCGATCTGGACTTCGCCACCCGTCGCATAACGCTTGCCATCCGGCCCTTGCGTAAACTGATAGGTGGGCGAGCTGGCGTACTCTCCACCCGCAGACTGGTGCGCCTGCTCGTGAGTACGCACCTCCTTGTCACGCTCGACAAGATCCTGAACCTGCTGCTCTTGCCGCTGTTGCTGCTCCTGCTGTTTGGGATCTTGCTGCTTTCGCTGCCCATCCTCACCGGTTGCCTCGACAAAGCGATTATCTGGCAGTGTCGTCGGGGCTAATTGCCCGGTTTCACGGCTGTTCTGGGAGGTCTGATTGCTGGAGGCCTGACCGGCTTTGGATTTCTCTTTTTGGGAGCCGACTTCGGATTCGGCAACGGAGGCTTGGCCCGCTCGGGCCTGCGGGATCAGTTCTGCCCGGCGATTATCCGTCCTCGCCGCTTCCACCTGGGGTTGCAGCTGTGTCGGGATAAGAGGGGGCAGACTGACATTGATGTTCATCTCACACCCGGATGTCGATCAGGGTTCCCATCATCTCGCTGGCCGTCTGCACTACCTTGGCAGAAGCGCCCGCCTGCTGCTCGGCCACCTTGAGATTGACAAGCTCATCAGTCACTTGCACCTGATCCCCGCTGGGGGTGTTGAGGCGGGCGATCTGACTGGATGCCTTGTCGGCAATCTGCTCGGCTCGCTGAAATCCCTGTACCCCGCTGTTGAAAGCAGAATCAATACGCATGGTGTTACTCCTCTGGTCACAGCTTAATTATCCGCCAGACCAGAGGATTAATGAAGCTTGCAGGCTGTTTTTTAGCCAACAAAATCTCGAACGATTTCAATGAATTCGTCAGGATGGGAGATAAAAGGTGCGTGTGAGGCCTTATTGAGAGTCACGCTGCGGCTGGCAGGGTAGAGATCATCCAGCAGGGGAATGGCCGCCTTGGGTACCAATGAATCCAGTCGGCCATAGATCCGCAACCAGGGCAGATCCAGCTCCCGCAGCGGTTCGCGCAGGTCAATCTCGGCCAACAGCGTCAGCCCGGCCTCGAGAGCGGCAAACTGGGGAGCCGGGCGCTCGGCCAGCCAGTGGCGCAACTGACGGATATCGTCCCGAGCGTGTTCACTGCCCATGGCCTGGATCGCCAGAAAGCGCTCTATGGTCTGGCGAAAATCCCCCGCCAGCATCTGGTTGAAGCCGGTCAGTACCTTGGGGGCAATGCCGGGCCACTCGTCCCGCGCCATAAAGCAGGGAGAGCTGGCTACCGTGATCAGGGAGTGCAACCGATCGGGATGAGTCAGCGCCAACTGGCTTGCCACCAGACCGCCGAGCGACCAGCCAAGCAGATGGCACTTCTGCGGCAAGATGGCGACCACCTGCTCGGCAAGCCAGGGCAGGCTGTAATCCACCTCGTCTGCCAGCAGGCTGTTGCCAAAACCAGGCAAATCTACCAGATGAACCCGATAGTGGGGCGCCAACTGTTGGGCAATACCATGCCAGACCGCACCATTCATCCCCCAACCGTGCAACAGCACCAGATCGGGCCCCTGGCCAAACTGCTCTACCGATATGCTCATCTAGACTCAAGATCCCTGTTCATGCTCTTGGGGTCAGCATGTTAAAGCGACTGCTCGCTAAAGCAAGTCCGCTGCTCGGCAGCCACGGCGACTGGCAAGGGAGCTGCCTGCTCTGCCATCAGCCTTGCGACAACGAGCCCCTGCTCTGCAGCTGGTGTCGGCAGGCGTTGCACCAATCAGAGCCAAGATGCCGCCTCTGCGCCGCACCGCTGGCTGACTATATAGAAGAGAGCATACCGGTCTGTGGTCGCTGCCAGCGCAGACCTCCCCCCTGGGAGCGGTTGCAGGTAATTGGCGACTACCAAATCCCCTACCCCATGCTGATCCCCCGGCTTAAATATTCCGGCCAGATCCTGCTGGCGCCGCTACTGGCACGCCTCTTGGCCGATCATCTGGATAGCCGCGAGCCGCCGGAGGCGATCATTCCGGTTCCCCTGCACTGGTGGCGGCAGTGGCGGCGCGGGTTCAATCAGGCGGAGGAGATCGCGCAAGCCCTTGGCGAGTTCACCGACATTCCCTGCGACAACACTTTGTTGCAGCGCATCAAGGCGACCCCGCAACAAACAACCCTGAGCGCCGGGCAGCGGCGGCGCAATCTGCGCGGGGCATTCCGGATCCGCCCCCACCACTATCGCCATGTCGCCCTGCTCGATGACGTCGTGACCACAGGCGCCACCGCTGGTCAGCTCAGCCGTTTGCTCCATGAGAGCGGTATCACAAAGGTGGAAGTGTGGGCGATCTGTCGTACCCTGCGGCACAGCAAGTAGCCATCGGCATGCTACCCAAGCATTAATAACCGCGTTATCATGAATACCCTAGTCGTACACTCAGGTTTATGAGGATAGTGATGATCAGCATTTCCGACGCCGCCCAGGCCCATTTCCGTAAACTGCTGGAAAAACAGCCTGATGGCACCAATATCCGGGTGTTTGTGGTCAATCCGGGAACCCAGAATGCCGAGTGTGGCGTATCGTATTGCCCGCCCGATGCCGTGGACCCGGAAGATCAACACCTGCCCTTCAGCGGCTTCGACTGTATGGTCGATCCCCTGAGCGCCCCCTTCCTGGTGGATGCCACCATCGACTTCGTCACCGATCAGATGGGCTCCCAGCTCACCCTGAAAGCACCGAACGCCAAGATGCGTAAAGTGGCCGATGACGCGCCGCTGATCGAGCGCATCGAGTACGTGTTGATGTCTGAAGTGAACCCCATGCTGGCCGGTCACGGTGGCAAGGTCACCCTGGTCGAGCTGACTGAAGACAAACTGGCCATCCTGCAGTTTGGCGGTGGTTGCAACGGTTGCTCCATGGTCGATTACACCCTTAAAGAGGGGATCGAGAAGCAGCTGCTGGAGAAGTTCCCAGGTGAGCTCAACGGTGTGAAAGATGCCACCGAGCACCAGCGCGGCGACCACTCTTACTACTGATTTGCAGCCCTTGCAGCAAAGAAAAGGCCCCGCCATCTGGCGGGGCCTTTTGCATGGGCAATCGGCAGATTACTCGTCCTTCTTGTCTCGCGACAGCAGGGCGATGGCCGCCTCTTTCGGGTTCTTACCCTCGTAGAGCACCTTGAAGATCTGCTCGCAGATGGGCATCTCGACGCCGCAGCGGGCCGCCAGCAGATGCACCTCTTTGGTGTTGCGATACCCCTCCACCACCTGACCGATCTCGGTCATGGCGGTGTTCACATCCTTGCCAGCCCCGAGGGCCAGCCCGAAGCGACGGTTGCGCGACTGGTTGTCGGTACATGTGAGCACCAGATCCCCGAGCCCCGCCATCCCCATAAAGGTTTTGGCATCGGCCCCCAGCGCCGCACCCAGACGCTGCATCTCCACCAGACCCCGGGTGATGAGCGCGGTTCTGGCATTGGCGCCAAACCCTAGCCCGTCGGAGAGACCGGCACCGATGGCGATGACGTTCTTCACCGCCCCACCCAGCTGCAGACCGACGAAATCCGGATTGGTATAGACCCGGAACGAGCGGCCACAGTGCAGCAGGTGGGAGAGATCGTCGGCGAACTCGTCGTGAGTCGAAGCGACCGAGATGGCGGTCGGCAGACCGGCAGCCAGCTCCTTGGCGAAGGTGGGGCCGGAGATGACCGCCAGCGGCATCTCGTCACCCAGCACTTCACGAGCCACGTCCTGCAGCAGACGGCCACTGTCCGGCTCCAGACCCTTGGTGGCCCAGGCGATACGGGTATCGGGGCGCAGGAAGGGTTTGATCCGGGTCAGCACATCGCCAAATACATGGCTTGGCACGACCAGCAGCAGCACGGGGGCAGCTTGTACCGCACGTTGCAGATCCGCAGTCAGCTGCAGATCGGCGGGAAAAGGGACATCAGGCAAAAATGCCTTGTTGCAGCGGTCTTGTTCCAGCTCGGCGACATGAGCGGGGTCGTGACCCCACAGCAGGGTCGGATGACCATTGCGCGCCAGAGAAATGGCAAGGGCGGAGCCATAAGACCCCGCCCCCAAGACCGAGATAGCGATCTGGTCAGCCATTATCAGGCTTCCGCAGTCGCCTGCTGGGCCTGTGCTTGCGCCATGTGCTGGGCAAACAGGGCATCGAAGTTGACCGGTGCCAGGTTCAGCTGCGGGAAGGAACCCTTGCTCACCATGTTGGCCACGGCTTCGCGGGCATACGGGAACAGGATGTTCGGGCAGAAGGCAGCCAGGCAGTGAGCCAGTTGCGGCTCCGGCAGGTTACCGATGGTGAAGATACCGGCTTGCTGTACTTCGCACAGGAAGGCGGTTTCGGTTTCCAGTTTGCAAGTTACGGTCAGGGTCAGGACAACCTCGTACACGTTCTCAGCCAGGATGTTGGTCTTGGTATCCATATCCAGCTTGACGTCCGGCTGCCACTCTTTCTGGAAGATGTGCGGGGTGTTCGGCGCTTCGAAAGAGACATCCTTGGTGTAAACACGCTGGATGTGGAATTCCGGTTGTACTTCCTGGTTGTTGATCTCGTCAGCCATTTCGTTTGATTCCTTGTTATATGGATAAGTGGGCTCAGGCCCTGCTTAAATCAGCGTTTCTTGGTTACCGGCAGATTTTCTGCACGCCATTGGGCCATGCCACCGCCGAGCACATAAACCTGCTTGAAGCCAGCTTTGCTCAGCTGACGGCCCGCGCCGCCCGCAGTCATTCCCGACTCGCACACCACTATGATGGGGGCATCTTTATGCTTTTCAACCGGGCCCAGATTATTGCTCTGGATCTGGGTCAGCGGCAGGTGCTGGGCACCGGCCAGATGGCCCTTGGCGTACTCTTCCTGACTGCGAATATCCACCACGGTGGCATTCTCGCGGTTGATCAGCAGGGTCGCTGTGTGATTGTTGACGGTTTTTACCGGGGACAAACGGGCACGCACAGTGGTGTAAACCAGAGTGCCAGCCAGACCCAACCAGGCTGCGGTCAGCAGCGGGTTACGGGCCGCAAAATCCAAATACTCTTGCATCTTCTACTATCCAGGGACCAAGACAAGGGCCCGAGTATACATGGGGGTATTGATAAGATCAGCCATCTTGGCGGCAAAGCGCGAGCAGGCTCCCATCATCATTGGGCAGCGAGCATGGCAGGAAGGGCATGGCTTGCGGGGCCGCGGGAGCGCCCCTTGGCTATCAGGTGACTATTTCGGCAGATGTAGTAATATTACGCTAGTTTCATTTCCCGCATTTTTTCCAATCCGAGAGGACATAGTCTTATGTCAACAGCTAAGAAACCTTTGGTTCTGGTCATCATGGACGGTTGGGGCTACAGCACCAAGCAAGAGCACAACGCCGTCGCTGCCGCCAAGACTCCCAACCTCGATCGTCTGGCCCGTGACTACACCAGCACCCTGATCTCCGGCTCCGGTCTGGACGTCGGTCTGCCGGATGGCCAGATGGGCAACTCTGAAGTAGGCCACGTCAACATCGGTGCCGGTCGCATCGTCTATCAGGAGCTGACCCGCATCTCCAAAGACATCCAGGACGGCGAATTCTTCCAGAACGTCGAGCTGGCCAAGGCTGTTGACGCTGCCGTGACCAACGGCAAAGCCGTTCACATCATGGGCCTGATGTCCCCGGGTGGCGTACACAGCCACGAAGAGCACATCATGGGCATGATCGAAATGGCTGCCAAGCGTGGCGCCGAGAAGATCTACCTGCATGCCTTCCTGGATGGCCGCGACGTTCCGCCGCGCTCCGCCCAGTCCTCCATCGAGCTGTTCGACGCCCTGTTCGCCAAGCTGGGCAAGGGTCGTTTCGCCTCCATGATCGGTCGTTACTTCGCCATGGATCGTGACAACCGCTGGGATCGCGTGCAGCAAGCCTATGACCTGATGACCCAGGGCAAGGGCGAGTTCACCGCCGAGAGCGCCACCGAAGCACTGGCTGCCGCTTATGCTCGCGACGAGAACGACGAGTTCGTCAAAGCCACCCGCATCGGCGAAGCGGCACCGATGATCGACGGCGATGCGCTGATTTTCATGAACTTCCGTGCCGACCGTGCCCGTGAAATCACCCGCGCCTTCGTTGACACCGACTTCACCGGCTTCGCCCGTGCAGTCGAGCCTAAGCTGAACTTCGTGATGCTGACCGAATACGCGGCCGACATCAAAACTGCCTGTGCCTACCCGCCGACCGCTCTGGTCAACACCCTGGGTGAGTGGCTGGCCAAGCAGGGCAAGACCCAGCTGCGCATCTCCGAAACCGAGAAGTACGCTCACGTCACCTTCTTCTTCAACGGTGGCGAAGAGTCCTGCTTCACCGGCGAAGATCGCGAGATCGTGGCCAGCCCGAAAGTGGCGACCTATGACCTGCAGCCGGAAATGAGCTCCGAAGAGCTGACCGACAAGCTGGTTGCAGCCATCAAGAGCGGCAAGTACGACGTCATCATCTGTAACTACCCGAATGGCGACATGGTTGGCCACACCGGTGTGTTCGATGCCGCCGTCAAAGCCTGTGAAGCCGTTGACCACTGCATCGGCCGCGTGACCGACGCCCTGGCCGAAGTGGGTGGCGAGTGCCTGATCACTGCCGACCACGGTAACGCCGAGAAGATGCTGGACGAAGAGACTGGTCAGGCCCACACCGCCCACACCAATCTGCCGGTTCCTCTCATCTATTTCGGTCGCAAAGCCGAGGTAGTTGAAGGTGGCAAACTGTCCGATCTGGCCCCCACCATGCTGACCCTGATGGGTCTGCCGGTGCCGCCGGAAATGACTGGCAAGCCCCTGATGATTCTGAAATAATCCTTCCCCATGCGGGGATGCGAAGTTATTTCACAGAAAACCAGTCGCGTCGGCCTGTTGGCCGGCGCGCTGTTTTTTTGCCTGTCGTTTGGCGCCAGCAAACCGGCTTTGGCCGCCAATCAGCAGCTGGGCACCATGCAGTCCCAGATCAAAGAGCAACAAAAGACTATCAAGCTCAGCAAGCAGGAGCTTGCCAAGCTCAATACCCAGCTCAAGGCTGACGAGCAGGCCATCTCGGCCGCCGCCGCCAAACTCAACCAGACCAGGCAGCAGTTGAAGCAGAACCAGCAGAAGCTGGCGACCCTGCAAAAAGACAAGCTGGCGCTGGAAGTTCAGGCCAAACATCAAAAGCAGTTGCTGGCCAAGCAGGCGGAGAGCGCCTTTCAAGCGGGCAACCACGACTACCTCAAACTGCTGCTCAATCAGCAGGATCCGGCCAAACTGAGCCGCTCACTCGACTACTACGACTACCTCAACAAGGCCCGTATCGAGGCCATCGACGCCCTGCGCGCCACCCGCGACAAGCTGGCGAAAAACCAGCAGGCAACCAAAGAGACCGAAACCAGACTGCAAACCCTGCTTGCCGAACAGCAGGAGCATCACCAGACCCTGCTGGCCAGCCAGCAGAGCCGGGCCAAGGTGCGCAACCAGTTGCAGCAGTCGGTACAGGATGACGAGCAGAAGCTCACCAAGCTGGTCAAGGCGGAGAAGGCGCTGAAAGCCCGGCTTGAAGAGCTGCGCCGCAAGCGGGAAGAGCAGGAGCGCCGTGAACGGGCCGAGCGGGAACGGCTGGCCAAGCTGAAAGCGGAGCAGGAGCGTCAGCGCAAGCTGGCCGAACAACGCCGCGCCGAGCAGCAACGACTCGCCGCCCAGCAGAACAAAACCGTCAAACCGGCAGAACCGGTCGAAGAGGTGGCCAGCAGCAAACCGGAGCGTGGCTCGGGCATCAGCAGTGCCGGTCACTACAGTGGTCTCAAGACCAATGGCAGCCTGCGCTGGCCGGTACAGGGGCCGATCCTCATCTCCTACGGTTCGCCGCGCACCGCCCAGCTCAAGTGGAAAGGCACCCTGATCGGCGCCAGCGAAGGGACCCAGGTCAAGGCGGTTGCACCGGGACAAGTGGTCTACGCCGACTGGCTCGACGGCTTCGGTATGCTGCTGGTGATCGACCACGGCAAAGGCTATATGAGCCTCTACGGTCACAATCAGTCGCTGCTGCGTCAGGTTGGCCAGAATGTGGAACAGGGTGAACCGGTGGCACTGGTCGGTGACAGTGGCGGTCAGGACAGACCTGGCCTCTACTTCGAAATTCGCTATCAGGGCGAGGCGATCAACCCGACCAAATGGCTGGCCAAGGGTTGAGTCAACCCAGCCGACAAACGCGTCACACGCTCACTAGCAAAAGCCTGCATCACGCAGGCTTTTGTCGTTTCAGGAGCGCCCTCCCCATTGTCGGTCCCATTTGATGAAAAATTACCTAATTTTCCGCTCGGCTCAGGGGAAGACAACCAGACCGATCTGCTCCAGCAAGGTCTGCTGCTGATCCTCGTTGATCTGCACCCCTTGCAGATCGACCCGCCGTAAATCCAGCCCCGGCAGGTCACACTGGCGCAGATCGCAGCCCTGCAGCTTGAAGCTGGTCCAGTCAATCTGGCCAAACTCGGAGCCGCTGAGATCGGAACCCACCAGCGAGGCACCAAACAGGTTGGCCCCCTGCCAACGGTTGCCGGTCAGCTCGCACTTCTCCAGCAGGCAGCCCTCGAAGCTGGCATAGCTGAAGTTGTTGCCGGTCAGATGGGCCTCGCAGAAGTAGCTTTTGGCGGTGATCTGGTTGGCGAAGCTGGCATGGCTGAAGTTGATACCGACCGCCTGACAGTCGCGCATCTCCAACCCCAGACACTGGCTGCGGCTGCAATCGGCCATGGTGAGATCGCAGCGTAGAAAGCTGGCCTCGCGCAGATCGCAACCCTGCAACAGGCAGCCCCGTTCACTCTCCCGATCGTAGAAGCTGCAGTCAATGAAGCGGCTATCGCTCAAATCCAGCCAAGAGAAATTACAGCCGATAAAGCGGCACTCCGAGAACTGCTCCCCCTCCACATCCTGTTGCTCGAACCGGACATCCACGAACTGCTTGCCTCTGATCATCGGAAAACTCCTGCAAAAACGGCTTCATATGCTGACTTTATCTGCCAAAAACGGTAATGTTACATGTAACATCCACGCTGGACACCCCTATGAGCCCCATCCGCAAGCGCCGCCCCACCCTGCAAGATATCGCCGACCAGACCGGCGTGACCAAGATGACTGTCAGCCGCTATCTGCGCGACCCGCAGACCGTGGCGGAGGGGACCCGCGAGCGGATCGCGGCTGTGGTGGAAGAGCTGGGTTATATCCCCAATCGGGCGCCGGATATTCTCTCCAACGCGACCAGCAAGGCGATCGGCATCCTGATCCCCTCCCTCTCCAACCAGGTCTTCTCGGCGGTGATCCATGGCATCGAGTCGGTAACCCGACCGGCCGGTTACCAGACCCTGCTGGCCCACTACGGCTACAGCCCGGAGCGAGAAGAGGAGCAGGTCGCGTCCCTGCTCTCCTATCACGTGGATGGGCTGATCCTCTCCGACAGCCAGCACACCGAGCGCACCCGCAAGATGATCGCCACCGCCGGCATTCCGGTGGTGGAGACCATGGATCTGCCGCAAACCCCCATCGACATGGTGGTCGGTATGGACCATAGAGCCGCCGCCAGGGCCATGGTAACAGAGATGCTGCGCCGAGGCCGACGCAAGGTGGTCTATCTGGGGGCGCGACTCGACGTGCGTACCCAGCTGCGGATGGAGGGTTACTATCAGGCGATGACCGACTTCGGCCTCACCGGCCAGCATCTGCTGACCGAACAATCCTCCAGCTTCACCCTGGGGGGCGAGCTGCTGGATCAGGCGCTGGTGCGCTATCCCGACCTCGACGGCCTGTTCTGCACCAACGATGACCTGGCGGTGGGCGCCCTGCTGCAGTGTCAGGCCAAGTGGATCCCGGTGCCCCAGCAGATCGCCATCGCCGGTTGCAACTCCCTCGACATCGGCCACGCCATGACCCCCAAGCTGGCCAGTATCGCCACCCCGCGGGAAGCGATCGGTCGGGAGGCGGCCACCATGCTGCTGGCGCGTCTCAGCGGCCAATCCCAACCCGACACCCGCAAGGATATCGGCTTCTCCCTCTATGTCGGGGAGAGTCTGGGGTAATCCCTTCCCTCACCCACTTAAGTCACGCCGATAACAAACAGGCCACCCGAGGGTGGCCTGTTTGGTTTTCTGCACAACTGACGCTTAGCGTTTAACCAGCTCAACCGCTTCGCGGGAGAGGCGGGTCACCTCTTCCCAGTTGCCGCTCTTGACCGCATCGGCCGGCAGCATCCAGGAGCCGCCGACGGTGGCGACGCACTTGAGCGCCAGATAGTCGGCCACGTTTTTCGGGCCGATACCGCCGGTCGGGCAGAACTTCACCTGGGGCAGCGGCGCGGCAATGGCGGAGAGCGCCTTGGTGCCGCCGTTCGCTTCGGCCGGGAAGAACTTCAGGTGGTCGTAGCCCGCTTCCAGCGCCTGCATCACTTCAGACGGAGTTGCCACACCCGGGATCAGCGGTGCAGTGCTCTTGGCCGCGTGGGCCAGCAGTGCCGGGGTCATCCCCGGGGAGATGACGAAGCGGGCACCGGCAGCAACGGCTGCGTCAAACTGCGCGCAGTTGAGCACGGTACCGGCACCGACCATGGCATCCGGCATCGCCTTAGCAATGAGGGCGATGGCATCGAGCGCCACCGGGGTGCGCAGGGTGATTTCGAAGACAGAGATGCCGCCGTCGAGCAGCGCCTTGGCCATCGGCAGGGCCTGATCCAGCTCGTTGATAACCATCACGGGTACCAGCGGGGAGGCAGCAAACACCTCGGCCGGGGTCACTTTCCAGTTCTGCATAGCTCTTCCTTAGTCAAAGATGGTAGCGCCACACTCGGCGCTCGATACCGCGCGACGCATCACGCTGAACAGTTCACGGCCCCACCCCTCTTGTTCCAGAGTGAGGTCAATCTCGGCCTGGGTACGGCCACTCAAATCGGTCAGGCAGTCGAGACTGCCGTTTACCGCGTCAACCCGTAGCAGGTCGCCATCGGCCAGCAGGCCGATGGCCCCGCCGTGCAGCGCTTCCGGAGTGACGTGGATGGCGGCCGGGATCTTGCCGGAGGCACCGGAGAGGCGGCCATCGGTGACCAGTGCCACCTTGTAACCCGCCTTCTGCAGGTTGCCGAGCACCGGCATCAGCTTGTGCAGCTCCGGCATGCCGTTGGCAGCCGGGCCATTGTGGCGCACCACGATCACGGCGTCCTGATTGAGATCGCCCGCCTTGTAGGCCGCTTCCACCGCATGCTGGGAGGAGAAGACCCGCGCTGGTGCTTCAATCACCCGATACTCGGGAGCCACAGCGGAGACCTTGACCACGGCGCGGCCCAGATTGCCCGCCAGCAGCTTGGTGCCGCCAGTGGCCTGGAATACGCTGCCGGAAGGCGACAACACGCTCGCATCGCCGCTCTCGCCCACCGGCTGCCATACCAGCTGGCCATCGACCAGTGCCGGACGGCTGAGGTAATCCTGCATCTCGCCAAAGACCGGAGTGGCGTCCATGTGGATCAGCCCCTCTTGCGCCAGACGGCGCATCAGGCCGGGCACGCCGCCTGCCTGTTCGAAGGCGTTGACGTCGGCCGGGCCGTTCGGGTACATGCGAACCAGCAGCGGCACCACGTCGGAGAGATCGCTGATGTCATCCCAGGTCAGTACCAGACCGGCCGCGCGGGCTAGCGCCACCATGTGGATGCTGTGGTTGGTGCTGCCGCCAGAGGCGAGCAGGGCCACCAGACCGTTGACCAGCGAGCGCTCATCCAGCACCTCGCTCAGCGGGCGATAGGCCGGGGAACCCGGGATCATGGCGCTGATACGACGGGCCGCTTCGGCGGTCAGGGCGCGGCGCAGCTCGCTGTGCGGATGCACAAAGGCGGAGCCCGGCAGCATCAGGCCCATGGCCTCGAATACCAGCTGGTTGGTGTTGGCGGTACCGTAGAAGGTGCAGGTGCCCGCCGCGTGGTAGGCGCCGCACTCCATCTCCAGCAGGGCATCGCGACCCACTTCACCGGCAGCGTACTTCTGACGCACCTTCACCTTCTCGTCATTGCTGATGCCGCTCGCCATCGGGCCGGCAGGAACAAATGCCGTCGGCAGGTGGGCGTGAGAGAGCGCCCCCATGATCTGGCCCGGGGCGATCTTGTCGCAGATACCGAGCAGCAGGGTGGCATCGAAAGTGTTGTGAGAGAGCGACAGCGCGGTTGCCTGAGCAATCAGATCGCGGGAGAAGAGGGACATGTCCATCCCCGGCTGACCCTGGGTCACGCCGTCGCACATGGCGGGCACGCCGCCAGCAACCTGAGCACTGTGGCCCAGCTCGGCCAGTACCGCCTTGATCTGATCCGGATAGCCCTGATAGGGCTGATGGGCGCTCAACATATCGTTGTAGGCGGTGACGATGCCGACGTTGGCGCGGGTCATATCGAGAATGCGACCCTTCTCGTCACTGCTGCAGGCAGCCACGGCGTGAGCCAGGTTGCCACAGGCCAGCGCGGCGCGGGTCTTGCCCTGCTCGGCCTGACGCTGGATGCGGGCCAGAAATGCCTGACGACGGGCGACACTGCGCTCGCGGATGCGGGCGGTGACGTCGGAAATTACCTGATGAATCATTGGGCTTGCTCCAATGCTGTGACGGCGCGGTCAACCACCTGTTCGAAGGTGCCGTCTATATCAATGTGGAATACACCGGCTTCGCCATCCGGGCGCTCCAGGGTATCGAACTGACTTTGTACCATGCTTTCACGCATGAAGTGGCCCTTGCGGGCACGCATCCGCTCGAGGATCAGCGGCTGGCTGCCATCGAGGAAGATGAAGCTGACCGACTCGTTGCCTTCGCGGATCTGGTCGCGGTACTTCTTTTTGAGGG
The DNA here is from genome assembly GCF_963870295.1 of Aeromonas sp. ANP5. Classification (NCBI taxonomy): domain Bacteria; kingdom Pseudomonadati; phylum Pseudomonadota; class Gammaproteobacteria; order Aeromonadales; family Aeromonadaceae; genus Aeromonas; species Aeromonas sp. ANP5. Next base: position 33,846 of record NZ_CAWMRY010000015.1, read on the forward strand.
CGGAACAGACAATGATGCCGGTCTCGTTCTTCTGCTCGAGACTGTAGGCGGCGTCGCGGATCCGCTCCAGCCAGGGGGCTCGATCCTCATCGTTGAGGGGGTTGCCGCCAGCCATCTTCTGGATGTTGGCCTTGGGGTGCAGGTCATCACCATCGATGAACTTGGCGCCCAGCGCTTCGGCCACTTTCAGACCCACGCTGGATTTGCCGCTACCACACACACCCATCACGATAATGCACTTACCCGCCATAATTTGACCTCTGTCCCACTTTTCAAAAAACCAGCTGTTGATGGGTTCTAATCTAACACGTTACCGGTAACATGTTACCGGTAACGATTGAAAATGTGAAGTCTGCCACAGACTGAGCAAACCCATAGTCACCTGGGCATATGATGTTGAGCCCTTGCCATAAATCTAAATAAATCATAAAGATATGGTTTGCCGACGGATCGGCAAGGTGTCACGACTGAACTTGGAAAAAGGAACGCATAACAATGTCTGACCTCTCCCTGATCATGACAGCCGCCGGCTCGATTGTGCTGCTGCTCTTCCTGGTGATGAAGGCCCGGCTCCACGCCGTGGTAGCCCTGATCCTGGTCTCCATGGTGGCGGGTCTCGCCGCCGGCATGAACCCGGCCGATATCGCCGCCACCATCCAGAAAGGGATGGGCGGCACCCTCGGTTTCGTCGCCGTGGTGGTGGCGCTGGGCGCCATGTTCGGCAAGGTGATGGAAGTGACCGGTGCCCTCGACCGGGTAGCCCACACCCTGCTCGGCAAGTTCGGCGTCAAGCGCGCCAACTGGGCCATGGCCCTGACCGGCTTTGTCTGCGCCCTGCCGCTCTTCTTTGACGTGGCCGTGGTGCTGCTGATCGGCGTCGCCTTCGCCATCGTCCGTCGTGGCGGCGGCAGCGTAGTGAAGATCGGTATCGCCCTGCTGGCGGGTATCGCCACCTGTCAGGCGTTCCTTATTCCGGCGCCGGGCCCGATCCTGGTGGCATCCCAGCTGGGTGCCGACTTCGGCTACATGATCCTGTTCGGCCTGATCGCCGCCGTACCGGCGCTGATCCTGGCGGGCCCGCTGTTCGGTGACTTCATCAGCAAGATCGTCGATGTACCGCTGCCTGCCGATGCCCAGAACAGTGTCCACGATGACAGCAAATCCCTGCCTTCCTTCGGGCTGGCCATGGGCCTCATCGGTCTGCCGCTGCTGCTGATCGGCCTCAAGACCATTGTCGGTCGCTTCGTCGAGGCGGGCTCCACCCTGCACAACTGGCTGGAGTTCATCGGTCACCCCTTCACCGCCATCATGGTCGCCTGTCTGGCCGCCTTCTACCTGCTGGGCATTCGCCGCGGCATGTCCCGTGACGAGGTGATGAGCGTCTGCAACAGCGCCATCCAGCCCGCCGGTGTCATCATCCTGGTGACCGGTGCCGGTGGTGTGTTCAAGCAGGTGCTGGTTGATTCCGGTGTGGGCGCCGCGCTGGGCAATATGCTGGCCGACTCCGGTCTGCCCATCGTCGCACTGGCCTTCATTCTGGCCGCTGCAGTACGGGTGATTCAGGGCTCTGCCACCGTCGCCATGCTGACCGCCTGCGGTCTGGTGCTGCCGATGCTGGAGCCGCTCGGCCTGAACGGTGCCCAGCTGGCTGCCGTCACCATCGCAATCGGCGGCGGTGCCATCGTGCTCTCCCACGTCAACGACTCCGGTTTCTGGCTGGCAAACCGCTACCTCGGCCTGACCGAGAAGCAGACCCTGCAGACCTGGACCGTGATGGAGACCATCATCGGCACCACCGGCGGCGTGATGGCGATGATCATCTACAGCTTCCTCTGACAAGGGCAAAATGCTGACAAAAAGGCCTCACTCGTGAGGCCTTTTTCATCTTTCTGATGATTCTTTCTTTGGCTGAGAGGGCGAGATTGCTAGAATCGCCTATTCATCGCTCCGAGTGGAACGCTTAACCCCGTGATTTCAGGTTTATCTATGCATTCATCGGCCCATTATCGACAACTGCTGGCGCGCCTGCCCCAGATCGCCGTCGCAGCGGATCAGTTTGAAGTGCTCTACAGCGCCCAGGATTTCAAACGCCGCATTCTTGCGCTTATCGCCAGTGCCACCCGGCGCATCTATCTGGTCGCGCTCTATCTGCAGGATGACGAAGCAGGCCGGGAGATCCTCTCCGCCCTCTACGCCGCCAAGCAGCGCAATCCGGCCCTCGACATCAAGCTATTCGTCGACTTTCACCGTGCCCAGCGAGGCCTGATCGGCAAGGGCAAACAGGGCGGCAACCACCTGATGTATCAGGCCATGGCTGCCGAACACGAGCACCAGCTCGAAATCTACGGCGTGCCGGTCAAGGGGCGCGAGCTGCTCGGCGTGCTCCACCTCAAGGGCTTCATCTTCGATGATGTGGTGCTCTACTCCGGCGCCAGCCTCAACGATATCTACCTGCATCAGCAGGATCGCTACCGCTTCGATCGCTATCACCAGATCACCAGCCCGGAGCTGGCCCGCAGCATGGTCAACTACGTGGATGATCTGTTCGTGAAGAGCGATGCGGTGCAGCGACTGGATCACAACGATATCCCCAGCGCCAAGCAGCTGAAGGGGCCAATCCGCCGCTTCAAGCAGAGCCTGCGCCAGAGCCAGTACCGCTTCAGCACCATGCCGGTCAACACTCAGGAAGTGGCCGTCACCCCCATGGTGGGTCTGGGCAAGCGCAACAATCAGCTCAACCTGATGATCCGCAATCTGGTGCGCGCTACCGAGCGGGAGATCTTCATCTGCACCCCTTACTTCAACCCGCCCAAGGAGTTGAGCAAGGATATCGAGGATCTGCTGCAGCGCGGTTGCAAAGTCACCATCGTAGTGGGCGACAAGACCGCCAACGACTTCTTCATTCCGCCGGAAGAGAAGTTCTCCACCATCGGTGGCCTGCCCTATCTCTACGAGACCAACCTGCGCAAGTTTGCCGAGCGCAACCAGCGTCACATCGACGACGGTCGCCTCAACCTGATGCTCTGGTGTTGCGAGCGCAACTCCTACCATCTCAAGGGGATCTTCGTGGATGACGAGTGGGCCCTGCTCACCGGCAACAACCTCAACCCCCGCGCCTGGGCGCTGGATCTGGAGAACGGCCTGCTGGTACACGATCGTCGCCACCTGCTGCGTCCCCAGTTCAATGCGGAGCGGGAGAACATCCTGACCAACACCAAGCGGATCAGTCACTTCGATCAGGTGGAACAGATCCAGGACTACCCGGAACAGGTGCGCAAGCTGCTGGGACGGATTCATCGGGTCAAGGCCCATTTGCTGCTTAAACGCATCATCTGACCCTGGGCGCCATGCGCCCGTACCTTGCCTGTTGGCAACCACACAAAGGCCTCCCGTTTTCGGCAGGCCTTTGTTATATCCGCCGTTTCCCCCGCCTTGACGGCCCTGCCAGCAGCAACTCGGCTTGCATCGGCCCCTCAACAACCCCTATCATCTGGACATATTTACAGTGTTTTCGGGCATCTAATTGATGAAATTGGATAAAATTCCTCTCGATAGCCTCAAGGGTGTCGGCAGCAAGATGCTGGAGAAGCTCGAGCGGCTGGGGCTGGCCACGGTACAGGATCTGCTGTTCCACCTTCCCCTGCGCTACGAGGACCGCACCCAGGTGTGGCCCATCGGCGATCTGCCGCCCGGCCTGCACGGCGCCGTCGAGGGCGAAATCCAGGACACTCAGCTGGTGATGGGGCGCCGCCGCATGATGGTCTGTCGCATCAGCGATGGCACCGGCACCCTCACCCTGCGCTTCTTCAACTTCACCGCCGCCCAGAAAAACAGTCTTGCGGCGGGCCGTCTGATCCGCTGCTTTGGCGAGGTGCGCCCCGGCAAATACGGGCTGGAGATGGCCCACCCCGAGTACAAGCTGCTCGGCGAGGAGCAGGCCGGTCAGACCGAAGAGGCGCTCACCCCCGTCTACCCGACTACCGAAGGACTGCGCCAACTCACCCTGCGCAACCTCACCGATCAGGCGCTGGCCCAGCTCGACCTCTATGGCGTGGAGGAGCTGCTGCCCGCCGGACTCTATCCCCACCAGATTGAACTGGCCGCCGCCCTGAAGCTACTGCACCGTCCGCCCCCCTCGGTGGCGCTGCCGCTGCTGGAAAGCGGCCAGCATCCGGCCCAACAGCGACTGGTACTGGAGGAGCTGCTGGCTCACAACCTCTCGGTACTCAAGGTGCGCGCTCAGGCGCAAACCCAGCTGGCTCGCGCCCTCAAACCGGCGCCCGCGCTGGTTAAACAGCTGCTCGGCGCCCTGCCGTTCAAGCCCACCGGCGCCCAGAGCCGGGTAGTAGCGGAGATAAGTAAGGATCTGCAACAGAGCCACCCCATGATGCGGCTGGTGCAGGGGGATGTGGGCTCCGGCAAGACCCTGGTCGCGGCGCTGGCCGCCCTGCAGGCCATCGGCAATGGCTGTCAGGTGGGCTTGATGGCGCCGACCGAGCTGCTGGCGGAACAGCACGCCATCAACTTCGCCAAGTGGCTGGAGCCGCTCGGCATCGGAGTCGGCTGGCTGGCGGGCAAACAGAAAGGCAAGGCGCGGGAAGAGGCGCTGGCCGCCATCGCCGATGGCAGCGTCAAGATGGTGGTGGGCACCCACGCCATCTTTCAGGAGCAGGTGGTGTTCCAGCGCCTCGCCTTGGTCATCATCGATGAACAGCACAGATTCGGGGTGCATCAGCGCCTCGCCCTTCGTGAGAAAGGGGAGCGTGAAGGGGTACATCCTCATCAACTCATCATGACCGCCACCCCGATCCCCCGCACCCTGGCGATGACCGCCTATGCTGACCTCGATACCTCGGTCATCGACGAACTGCCGCCGGGCCGCACCCCCATCACCACAGTCGCGCTGCCCGACAGCCGTCGCGGCGACGTGATCGAGCGGGTCAAGCTCGCCTGCACCGAGGGCAAGCAGGCCTACTGGGTCTGCACCCTGATCGAGGAGTCGGAGGTGCTGGAGTGTCAGGCTGCCGAGGATACCGCCGCCGAGCTGCAAAACCTGCTGCCCGGCCTGCATATCGGGCTGGTACACGGCCGGATGCGCCCGGTCGAGAAACAGCGGGTGATGGAGGAGTTCAAGGCAGGCATACTGCAACTGCTGGTCGCCACCACCGTCATCGAGGTGGGGGTGGATGTGCCCAACGCCAGCCTGATGATCATCGAGAACCCGGAACGGCTCGGGCTGGCGCAGTTGCACCAGCTGCGCGGCCGGGTTGGCCGGGGTGCGGTGGCCTCTCACTGCGTGCTGCTCTATCATGCCCCCTTGTCCAAGACGGCCCAGAGCCGGCTCGGGGTGCTGCGGGAGACCAACGACGGCTTCCTCATCGCCCAGCGCGATCTGGAACTGCGCGGCCCGGGGGAACTGCTCGGCACTCGCCAGACCGGTCTGGCCGACCTCAAGATCGCCGATCTGGTGCGGGATCAGCCGCTTATTCCGCAGGTGCAAAAAATGGCGCGCTTCCTCATGGATAGGCACCCAAGCCATGTCGAACCCTTGATTCGCCGTTGGCTCGGTCTGCGAGACCACTACTCAAACGCCTGACAACCAATCCCAAAACAGGAGGAAAGCACCCATGAATTCCTGGCTACGCGGCCTGCTCTACACCTTCGCCTTCCTGCTGCTGTTTGTCTGGGTTGCCCTCGGCCTGTTCGACGCCGAGCGCGCCAAAGGCCCCATCGCCAGCTGGATCAGCCAGCAGACCGGCGTGCCGGTCACCATAGGGCGGCTGGTATTCAACCCGCTCCACCCTTACACCCTGCTGGCAGAGCAGGTACGCTACGGCGATGCAGTCTCCCTCGACAAGATCTATCTGGAGATCGATAGCATCGACTGGCTGAGCCGCGACGTGCGGATCGCCCACCTCGATCTCATTCGTCCCGCCATCAAGCTGCCACTGCCCAACCAGTTGCCGAACCTGCCGGTGCACTCCCTCACCATCAACGACAGCACTATCGATCGCCTCAGTCTGGAAAGCCCCGAGCTGACCCTGCGTGGACTCAATGCCACCCTGAGCGACTGGGAGCTGATCGATCCTAAACGGCAGCCACAGGCCAACCTGAGCCTCAATATCGGCCAGCTGGAGACTCCGCAGTTCACCTTCGCCCGTCTCAACCTGCAAGGACGGCTGGAAGGAGAAGTGCTGCGCACCGACAAGCTGGTAACCAACCTGTTTGACGGTCTGCTGGAGACCGGCATGGTGCTGGACTGGCCTGCTCGCACCCTGCAACTGCACGACCTCAAGGCGCGCGGCATGCGGGTGGAGCTGGGCGATCTGACACAGCAAGGCTTCCCGCAGCGCTTCCCGTTGCAAAGCGTGTCGCTGGATCGCGGCCAGCTGGACGGCGTCAGCCTCAACGACATCAATCAGGAGCTCTCCTTCAACAACTTCAGCGGCCAGCTCACCGCCTTCAACTGGCAGGCGGGCAACCAGCCCACCGGCTATCTGAGCGGCACCCTGGGGGACATGGGGCGCGGTCTGTTCCAGCTGGAGGAGATCAAGGGCAAGCTCGCCTTCTCGCCCCAGCAGATCGACGCCGAACTGCAGGGCAAGGCCTATGAAGGGGCGTTCAATGTCGAGCTCTCCCTCGATACCCAGCAGCAGAAGCTGACCCTGAAAGACGTGGCGCTGAGCGGCATGGATATCAGCCTGCCGCAGGGTTGGTGGCAGGATTGGCAGAGCTGGCGCCCGCAGCAGGTCGATATCCGCAAGCTGGCGTTCGACAAGCTCAAAGTGCTCTCCTTCGACGATACTCTGCCCCTGTCGCTGACCGGCTGGCAGCTCTATCTGAGCGATCTCGCCCTGCGCGATAACCAACCCGGCCCGCTGCTCGGCCGTGCTCGTATCGAGAGCAAGTGGTTCGAGCTGGTGTGGGATGGCCTCAGCGCCCGTAACGGCGAGCTGGATGGGGAGCTGACCCCCAGCTCCTGGCAACTGGGCAAACTCACCAGCTCGCTGCCGGATGAGGGCACCTTCAGCCTGAGTGGCCAGTGGGGCCGCGAACCGGGCCAGAGCAGTCGCCTGCAACTGCAGGCGACCAAGCTGGATCTGCAGCAGTGGGGCAAGATATTTCACTCCCCTGTCTCGTTCGCCGGCAAGGCGGACGTGAGCGCCGACCTGCAAGCCGAACACGGCAAAACGGCGGGCGAGTGGCGCCAGACCCTGCAAGGCAGCTTTGCCCTCGATGCCGACGAGCCGTTCTGGGACAAGGTGAAGATAGATCCACTGCTGGATGAGTGGTTCAAGGGCGCGACCCCGCCCACCCTGACGCCGGATCAGCTGTGGCAGGCGATGCAGGAGGGCGACACCCCCTTCTACCGCATCAAGCTGCAGGGCAAGATCGACAAGGGGCAACTACAAGTCGAGCAGGCTGGTGCCTCCACCATCACTCATCTGCTGGCGCTGCAAGGGGGGATCGATCTGGTCAACGAACAGTGGCAGCTCGATCTGGGGATCCTCAACGGCAACCGCTGCGCCGAGCTGCTCGGCCAGTGGCGCGGGCCGCTGACGGAACCCACACTGGCCTGGAGCTTCCCGCAGAAGCAGGACGCCTGCGGCTGGGAAGTGGGAGTACGCTATCCGCCGCAAGGCAACAGCGCCCCGCTCTGGCGACCGACTCCCGCACCGAAAGCCCAAAACCAGGCCCAAGTGCAGACCCAAGCCGGGCAGACAAGCGATAGCCAGCAAGGGTAAAAACAGACAAGGCCTCATGATGAGGCCTTGTTGTTTGATGGGGAAACGACGCGGTTACTGGCCCGGGCGGCGGGGCGGCTGCACCACGTAGTGGCCGCAGAACTCCGCCGCCAGCTTGCTGCCGCTGAACAGCTGGATCTTGAGGCTGAAGGTGGCAGGCTCACCCCGTTTGAGCGGCTGCAGCACGGCGGGCATACCCTCGCGGGCCACTCGCGCCTCCGGCTCCTCATCAACAGGGCCATGATATTTGATGGTGCTCTCGGCCAGCACCGGCTCGCCCACCAGCCCCTCCTCTTTAAGCTGCAGCCAGATCAGCCCCCAGCCCGCCAGCACGCACTGGCTGTAGACACTGCCAGCGAACATGCTGCCATGCACGTTGAAATTGGCCGCCAGATTGGCCTTGAGATGGAAGGTCTGGCCATCGTAGTGGCTGATGTGCATCCCCATCTTCTCGCTGATGGGCACCCCGCGCGACCAGCGGGTGGTGAGATCCTGACACCACTCCGGGCGATACTGGATGGTCTGCAACGGGCTCAGGGATTTGATCATCTGGCGATGGGGAATGCGGCCAAAGGAGACGGGGCCGCCCCCCACTTCGAGAAAACCGCACTTGCGATAGAACTCCACCGCCTCCTGACGGGCGTTCATCACCAGCCGTTTCACCTTCTCGCTGCGGGCCAGCTGCTCGAGATCCTCCACCATTTTGGCGCCCAGCCCCTGGCCGCGATATTCGGGGCGCAGCGCCATAAAGCGGATCTGCGCCTCGTCACCGCCGATAAAGAGGCGCCCCACCGCGATGGGGGTGCCATCGGGGGCCAGCATCAGCCGGTGAATGGCAACCGTGTCGTATTCGTCCCGCTCGGAACCGACGGGCAGATTGAAGGGTTTACGCAGAAGTTCCCAGCGCAACTGGTAGTAGGCATCCAGCTCGGCGACTGTCTGAGGGGTGACTACCCGGTACATAGTTTCATCCTTGAGTTACACTGGTCGGAAACCATCTTGCCGTGCAAATTCATGGACTTCAATCTGCAAGCGTACCAAGCCGATCACTTGTTGCACCTCAGCGTCAAACCCCAGCGCCGCCTCACGGTACAGGAAAATGACCAGCACCGCTGGCTGGAGATAGACGGCGTGGTGCAATCCGCCATGTCGCTCGCCGACCCCGCAACCCTCTGTCTGCCCCATCAACGGGTCATCGCCTGCCTGCTGCCAGAACAGGCCGGGCAGATCCTCGAACTCGGGCTGGGTGGCGGCGATCTCACCCGCCATCTGAGTCAGCGCTGGCCCGATGCCCGCCACGAGTGCGTTGACCTCGACGAAGAGGTACTGACCGTTTATCAGCAGTTTTTCCAGCATCAGGAGAGCGATGAACACGCTGCTCCGGCACTCCATCAGGCCGATGCCCTCGCCTTTTTGGAGCAGAGCGAGCAGCAGTACGACCTCATCCTGCTCGATCTCTTCAGTCAGGATGGCAACCCGCTGCTGCTGTTTCAGGAACGGCTCTACCGGGCGCTGGCTCCCCGCCTCTGCGGCACCTTGGTGATCAACCTGCTGCCGCGTACCGCACTGGAGCTAACCCACGCCCTGACACTGATCGAGCAGTGGATTGGCCCTGCTACCCCCTATCCGGTCACAGGGCTCATCAACGTGATCGTCCACGTCACACCTCGGGATCAGGCATCCTCAGACCTGTAGCCAGAAGGTAACCGGGCCGTCATTGACCAGCGCCACCTTCATGTCGGCAGCAAAACGCCCGGTTGCGGTCGGGATGCCGCTGGCGGCGGCCTTGGCCACGAAGTAGTCATAGAGCCGCTCGGCCTCGCTCGGGTGAGCACCGCAGGAGAAGCTGGGGCGCATCCCGCTCTTGGTATCGGCCGCCAGGGTAAACTGGGAGACCACCAGCAGGCTGCCGCCGATCTGACCGACATTGAGGTTCATCTTGCCATTCTCGTCACTGAATACCCGATAGCCGCTCACCTTGTGCAGCAACTTGTCGGCCTTGGCCTCGTCATCCCCCTGCTCTACCCCGAGCAGTACCAGCAGCCCCTGACCAATGGCGCCGGTCACCTCCCCCTCGACGGTCACGCTGGCCTCGCTGACCCGCTGAATCAATGCAATCACATCCCTCTCCTTTGAAAACAGAACGACCGCCCCCTCGCAGGGGCGGTCGTCGATGCTACCAATAAACCGATGGCCAAGGCGATGGCTTAGCCAAGCTCCTCACTCGCCGGTTTCTCATATTCACCGAGGCAGGCCGTGGTTTCAGCCCCCAGCAGCACCACCAGCCAGCTGAGATAGACCCAGACAAACAGGATCGGGATGGTGGCCAGCGCACCGTAGATGGCCTGATAGGAGGGGAAGTTGGTGATGTAGATGGCAAAGCCGCGCTTGGCCAACTCGAACAGGGTCGCCGCTACCAGCGCGCCGATAAAGGCGTGGATCAGCCGCACCTTGCAGTTCGGCACCACGGTATAGACCAGCAGGAAGGTGAGCACCGAGAAGAGGAACGGCAAACCGCGCAACAGCAGATAACCGATACCGAACAGGCTCTCGGCGCCAAACAGCCGCAGCGAGAAGATATAGGAGGAGATGGCGATACTGGCCCCGATAAGCACGGGCCCCAGGGTCAGGATCATCCAGTACATGGCAAAGGCCTGCGCCAGCGGGCGGCCCTGGGTCGAACGCCAGATGTAGTTGAGGTTCTTGTCGATGGCGGAGATCAGCATCAGCGCCACCACCACCAGCGCCCCTATCCCCACGGCCGTGGTGTTGGTTGCATTGGCGACGAAGCCGTCGATGTACTCCTTGAGCATGTCTCCCGCAGTCGGCACAAAGTTGTGGTAGACGAACTGCTCCATCGCCTGCTTGAGGCTCTGGAACACCGGGAAGGCGGACATCATGCCAAAGACCACGGCGATCATCGGCACCAGTGAAAGCAGGGTGACATAGGCCAGATAACCGGCGGTAACCGTCAATCTGTCCTGCTGGAAACGACCCCAGACAAACTGGGCAAAGTGGCGACCATCATGGCGCAAGAAGGAGAGGGCGTGGGCCAAACGGCCGCTGACAGGCTGCTGCATCTTGATTCTCGTTAGCGTCATAGTGGCAATATTGTGTCAGAGGAGAGCGCTGTTTGACCACCTTTGCACCCGATTTGCCTCCATCTGCCCCAACCTGTTACCCGGCTGGCGTCTCTGGCTGTCGCCAGAAGCAGAAATAAAAACGGCCCAGATAAAGGGGCCGTTTGCAATGCCGGATTACAGCATGTAGTCCGCGGGCAGCTCGATGCGGGCGACGCCGGAGGCAACCGCCGCCAGCGCCACGGCGCGGGCTACGCGCGGCAGCAGACGGGCATCCATCGGCTTGGGAATAACGTAATCCTTGCCGAAGGCGAGCTCGCTCACCCCGGCGGCGGTCAGCACCTCGGCTGGCACCGGCTCCTTGGCCAGCGCGCGGATCGCCTCGACCGCAGCAATCTTCATGGCATCGTTGATGCGGCTGGCACGGGCGTCGAGCGCACCGCGGAAGATGAAGGGGAAGCAGAGCACGTTGTTGATCTGGTTCGGGTAGTCGGAGCGGCCGGTACCCATGATGAGGTCGCTACGCACCCCGTGGGCCAGCGCAGGCTTGATCTCCGGATCCGGGTTGGAGCAGGCGAAGATCACCGGGTTGGGCGCCATCAGGGCGACCGCTTCGGCGGGCAACACATCTGGGCCGGAAACACCGACAAACACATCAGCCCCTTCGATGACATCCATTAGGGTGCGCAGCGAGGTCTCGTTGGCAAAACGCTGCTTGTACTTGTTGAGATCGCTGCGGCCGGTGTGAATCACTCCCTGACGATCCAGCATGAAGATGTTGTGCGCCCTGGCGCCACACTTGATCAGCAGATCCATACAGGCGGTGGCGGCAGCCCCCGCCCCCATGCAGACGATGCGGCTGTCACTGATCTGCTTGCCTTGCACTTCCAGCGCGTTGAGCAGACCGGCGGCGGTGACGATAGCGGTACCGTGCTGGTCATCGTGGAACACCGGAATGTCGCAGCGCGCGATCAGCGCCTCTTCAATCTCGAAACACTCCGGCGCCTTGATATCTTCCAGATTGATGCCACCGAAGGTATCGGCGATGGCCGCCACCGTGTCGATAAACTGCTGGCTGGTCTCGTGCTTCACCTCGATGTCGATGGCGTCGATGCCGGCAAAGCGCTTGAACAGCAGGGCCTTGCCCTCCATCACCGGCTTGGAGGCCAGCGGCCCCAGATTGCCCAGCCCCAGAATGGCGGTGCCGTTGGAGATGACGGCCACCAGATTGCCCTTGCCGGTATAGCGGTAGGCATCGGCCGGGTTGGCGGCGATCTCGCGCACCGGCTCGGCAACACCCGGGCTGTAAGCCAGCGCCAGATCACGGGCGGTTTCGGCAGGCTTGGTCAGGGCGATGGCAATTTTGCCCGGTACGGGCAGGGCGTGGTAATCGAGTGCTTCTTGACGCAGATCGGACATGGGGGACCCCGATGTGGTTGGTGCAAATGAGGTGCCGACAGGGGGCACGCAGAAGGGCGGGGATCATAAAAGAAAGCAGGGGGCATTCCCAGCAGATCATGCTACCGTCAGCCAGATCAGACCAGTTATTTCAGCACCTTACCCCACCCACACCTACCACTTTAGTTATAGATCCTGCTGCATGGGGTAAAAATGGCGCAAAAAGGGCGGCAAGTTGGCCTTGCCGCCCTTTCTGTCAGTGCTGTAGACCTGACTCAGTTGCCCAGATAGACCGGCAACAGATTTGCCATCGACAGGAAGTGGAACAGCGCGGTCGCCAAACCGAACAGGATCAGCAACCAGGCCATCAGCTTGCCGCCGGGGGTAACGAAATGGGGGGTGACTTCGCCCCGCTCGGCCCGCGCCCGGGTGCGCAGCACCAACAGTGCCGGGATGATGCAGGTCCAGATGGTGGCGGCGGCACCGGCATAGCCGATGGCCAGCAGGAAGCCGAACGGGAAGAGCAGGGAGAGCACCAGCGGCGGCAGGAAGGTGACCGCCCAGGTCTTGCTGCGACCAGCGCGGCTGTTGTCGAACTTGAACAGATCAGCCAGATAGTCGAACACCCCGAGCCCCACCCCGATAAAGGAGGAGAGGATCGCCGCCATAGAGAAGCCGTTGATTGCGCTGGCCACCTTCTCCGATTCGATCACCCCTGAAAGCGCGGAGAGCAGCACACTCACGTCACCCCCCTTGGCAATCACGGGGGCAAAATCCTGACGGGGCAGGTTGCCGAAAATCCCCAGCAGCCAGAGCACGTAGAGCGCCAGCGCGATCAGGGTTCCCCCCAGAATGGCCCATCTGGCCTGCTGCTCGTTCTGGTAGTAGGCACGCAGGGAGGCAACCGAGTGGTGATAGCCGAACGAGGTGAGCGCCACTGGCAGCATCGCCATGGCATAGGGGGCGTAGCGACTCTCGCTGCCCGCCAGATCGAGCAGGGTCGGCAGCTTGATACTGCCGAGCAGCCCGGCCACACCGAGGGCGAAACTGAGGATCATGAAGGCGATCAGCACCACAGAGATGCGGTCAACGGCGCGGGTCGAGTGCCACACCACCGCAGAGAAGAGTGCCACAAACAGCACGGATGCAAGCTTGCTGTCGATCCCCAGTATCCCCTGCAGGATGGCACCGGAGGAGGTGATATAGGCGTAGAGCAGAATGCCGCCAACAAAGTAGACCGAGAGGTTGTTGAGGAGATTGAGCTTCTCCCCCAGCAGCTCGCGAGTTACGGTATTGAAGGAGACGCGCATGTCGTGGTGCTGGAAGGATTCCAGCAGCATCCAGCCGGAGAGGGTCATCATCACCATGGTGACGGTCAGCGCCAGCACCGACCAGAGGGTCCAGGCCCCCGCCCCCGAACTCGGCAGACCGAGCATGCCAGCTCCCACGCAGACGCTGGCAATGATGCAGGCGCCCCCCAAAATTGACGGTTTTTTCTTCATAATCCCTTCTTTTTCTGACTGATTATCTATCCGCGGTAAACAAGACCGCGGCATGATGCCAGCCTTTGCCATGAGACGCCTACCACTATCTGCCATAACCGGGCATGGCCGCCGCATAAAAAGTGCCCCGAACGGGGCACTCTATCAGCGGGAATGATGTGAAGAGGGTTAATCCATCACCGGGATACCTGCCCTCGCTTCGGCCTGACGGGCGATGGCCTCGGTCATGCCCTGAAAGATAAAGAGGTGGAACGGCAGCATGGCGAGCCAGTAGGCCAGCCCCCAGGCGCCCTGCGGGTGCCAATGAGCGGTGACCCGGATGCGGGTCAACCCGGACTCCTCCGGCAGGATGTTGAACTCCAGCCGCCCGACGCCCGGAGCCTTCATGTTGAACAAGAGATCGAGCCTGCGCCCCTCATCCACCCCGAGGATCTGCCAGGAGTCGAGCATGTCACCCTTCACGAAGCGATCCGGATTGGTGCGGCCACGGGTGCGGGCCGGGCCGCCGATCAGGTGATCCATCCATTCGCGCACCACCCACAGCTCGTTCATGTAGAAGTAGCGCTGCTCACCCCCCAGTTGCTGCAACACCTGCCACACCACCTCGGGAGAGGCGAGGCAGATGGCCTCGCCGCTGGCAGTACGGTCGTAGAAGCCATATTCGGGATGGCGCCAGCGCAGGCCGAGCGGCGTCTCCTGCCCCTGCTGTTCGGCACCCAGCTTCTGCTCCAGCGCCAGACTCTCCGCCAGCGCCTCGTCGAAGCTGAGCAGGGTCTGCGGCAGCAAGGCGCGCAGCGGGCCGTCATCGGCCGGGATATCGTGCTTGAGACCGCCCACCAGCGCCTTGGCCACCGGCTGCGGTACAGAGGTGACAAACTGCAGCCACCAGGCGGAGAGGCGCGGACTCAGAAACGGAATGGGAATGATGGGACAGCGCTTGCCGATATGAGCGGCGAACTTCTGCAACTGCTGTTGATAGCTGAGCAGCTCGGGGCCGACCGCATTGAAGATGCGGCCATCCACCTCGTCGGCTTCCACCAGCCCACCCAGATAGTGCAGCAGGTTGGACAGCGCAATCGGCGGCGTGCGCGAGCGCACCCATTTGGGCGTCACCATCATCGGCAGGTTGAACACCAGATCCCGCATCACCTCGAACGCCGCCGAACCGGGCCCGATGATGATGCCGGCGCGCAGTTCCACCGTCGGCACGCCGGAGTCACGAAACAACTCGCCACAATGGCGGCGGGAGTTGAGATGGCGGCTGTTGCACTGCTCCGGCTGGATCGCCCCGAGATAGATGATGCGGCGCACCCCGGCAGCACGAGCGGCGGCAGCGAAGTTCTTTACCCCCTGCTGCTCCAGCCGGTGAAAATCAGCCCCCGCCCCCATGGCATGCACCAGATAGAAGACGGTATCTATGCCCGCCAGCGCAGGCAGCAAGGTGATCGGCTTGAGGCTGTCGGCGAGGCGAAACTCCACCCCCTCAGGCAAGCGGCAGGGACGGCGCGCCCCGGCAATCACCCTATAGCCGAGGGTTTGCAGGTGAGGCACCAGATAGGAACCGATATATCCTGCCGCTCCCATCACCAGACAGTTACGCATGAGTGCAGCCCTCAACATCATTGATGCAAGGGGCGCCAGACAGGAATCCACCATAGCCCGCCTCGCCCATCACCAGACAATTTCCCATGTAATTCTCCCTATCCTCACCGATGCCGCTTGTCAGCCAGAGTGCGCCGCGTTACCTGAAAATGTTCAACTACAGCGCCACCATCCAGTCTCTTGCCATCCTGCCACGCCACCACCTTGCAACCTAGTACTAACCACCTCTCTGATTAGTCCGATTTGGTGTTAAGCCCTGCTCATTCGCTGGTCGATAACTGACCAGATGTATAGCGCCGAGGGCGAACGTATGCGCATCGATCACTACGACCTCCAGGGGGAGGTGCAATACCGGCAACAACAGGCCCAGAGCCGCAAGGTGCGCAACCTCGGGCCCGTGCCACCCGCCGTCAATCCACCGGAGGGCAACAACACGGCTGCGGCCGGCGAACGCAGCAGCACCCTGACCCTCACCAGCGCCCTGACGCTGCAAACCGCAAGGCAATCCGCCGCCAGTCAGCAAGCAGCAACACCGCCCTCCCCGCCCGCAGGGGAAGTCGGCAAAGAGCAGGATGGTATTCCCGACGATGGACTGGATAACCGCCAGCGGCTGATCAAGCTGATGATTGAGGCGATGCTGGGCCACGAAATCGAGCTGCCCAAGCCGATCAACCCCTCCGAAGAGGGAGGCGAAGGGGTGACCCAAGGAGATGCCGCTGCTCAAGCCGCCGAGCCGGATCAACTGGTGGAGGTGACTGACACCCTGCTGCAACAGGAGCAGCTCAACGTGGTGGCGTCAGCCAGCGTAGCGACTCGGGATGGTCAGACTATTCAGCTCGATCTCGGCTTTGTGCTCGACTGGCGTCAGCTGGAGGTGAGCCAGCGGCGCACCACCCTCAATGCCCTGAAAGACCCGCTGGTGCTCAGTCTGGATGGCAAGATTGCCGATCTGACCGAGGCACGGGTCAACTTCGATATCGATCAGGATGGCAAAGAGGATAGCCTACCGGGCTTGAGTGAAGGCAGCGGCTTTGTGGCGCTGGATCGCAATGGCAACGGCACCATAGACGATGGCGGCGAGCTGTTTGGTGCCCGCTCCGGCAATGGCTTCGGCGAGCTGGCAACCCTGGATGAGGATGGCAACGGGGTGCTGGATGAGGGGGATAGCCAGTTTTCAGCCCTGCAGTTCTGGCATCCCGAGCACGCCCCTATCGCTCTAGTGGAGCTGGGGATCGGCGCCATCCTGCTACGCCCCCTCGACACCCCCTTCAACCATCTGGGGGAGAGCGGCAATCAGGGGGTGCTGCGCCAATCCGGCCTCTATCTCACCGAACAAGGTAAGGGAGGCTGGGTGCAGCAGATCGATCTGCGGGTCTGAACCCCGCACCCGCATGGCAAACCCGGTCGCTGACGAGAGCTGCCAGCGACCGGCTCCGGCACCATCAACTCAGCTCGGTGGGGTCGATATCCAGACTCCAGCGCACCCTTTTGGTCTCAGGCCAGCCTTCCAGCTCCTTTACCGCCCAGTCCAGCAGTTGGGCAAGCGGTGCCCGGTTCGGCCCCTGCACCAGCAACTGCATGCGAAACTTGCCCGCCTTGCGCTCCATAAAACCGCTGATGGGCCCCAGCACCTGAACATGGGGATAGCGGGCACTACGCAAGGTATCGGCGAGACGGGCGAGGAACAGCTGCACCTCGTCACGACCGTTGGCCTCGGCCCGAAACAGCCCCTGATAGCTGAAGGGCGGCAGCCCCAGCAGGCGGCGCTCTTTCAGCGCCGTATCGGCGAAGTGGCCGTAACCGTTCTGGGTCAAATCCTGCAGCAGGGCATGTTCCGGATGGTGGCTCTGCAGCACTACCAACCCGGGTTTGCTGGCGCGACCGGCGCGGCCCGCCACCTGGGTGTAAAGCTGGGCCAGCTTCTCGGCGGCGCGAAAATCGGCGCTGAACAGGGCACCATCCACATCCAGCAGACCCACCAGAGTCACATCCGGAAAGTGGTGGCCCTTGGCGAGCATCTGGGTGCCGATGAGGATCTTGTACTTGCCCGCCTTGATGTCGCCGAGATGGGTCTCCAGCTCCCCCTTGCGGCGGGTGTTGTCCCGATCGATGCGCACTACCGGATATTGCGGGAACACAGTGGTAAGCAGCTGTTCCAACTGCTCGGTGCCCACTCCCGATCCAATAAGCTCGTTGCTGCCACACTCGGGGCAGTGGTGGGGCAAGGGACGCACGCTGTCGCAGTGGTGGCAATGCAGCCGCCGCCCGGCATGATGCCAGGTGTACCAGGCGTCACAGCGCTCGCAGGCGGCGCTCCAGCCACACTGGTGACAGATCAGAGCCGGGGCATAGCCACGGCGGTTGAGAAACAGCATCACCTGATTGCCCGCCGCCAGATGCTCTGCCATCAGCTGCTCCAGCTGGGGAGAGAGCCCAGCCTGCAGCCGCACGTTCTTGATATCCAGAATCACCTGCCGGGCGGTCTGGGCATTGCCGGCACGGCGGGTCAGGGCGAGGTGGTGATACTTGCCGGTGCGGGCGTTGTGCAGCGTCTCCAGCGATGGGGTGGCCGAGCCAAGCAGGATGGGGATACCGGCACGATGAGCCCGCATCACCGCCAGATCCCGCGCGTGGTAGCGAAAACCGTCCTGCTGCTTGAAAGAGCCGTCGTGCTCTTCGTCGATGATGATGATGCCGAGGTTGTGAAACGGGGTGAACACCGCGGAGCGGGTGCCGATCAGGATGGCGGCGCCGCCGTCGCGGCAGGCGAGCCAGGCGTCGAGCCGTTCCCGATCGTTCATGGCGGAGTTCATCGCTACCACCGGCACGTTGAAGCGGCGGCGGAAGCGGTTGATGGTCTGCGGGGTGAGACCGATCTCCGGCACCATCACCAGCGCCTGCTTGCCCGCCTTGAGCAACGGCTCGAGGATGCTTAAATACACCTCGGTTTTGCCGGAACCTGTGATGCCATCCAGCAGAAAGGCGCCGAACTTGTCGCTCTGGCTGGTAACGGCAGAGACGGCCAACGCCTGTTCGCCATTGAGGCGCAGCCCCTCCCCCGGCTCGAAGCGGGCAGCCCAATCGCCATCATGGCTCGGCTCCAGCGAACGCTTCTCCAGCAGCCCCTTCTTCTCCAGCGCGGTGAGAGCTGCGCTCTGGATCTCCTCCTGCTTGAGAGCGGAGGGGGTCTGCGGCCCCTTGCGCAGCAAGGCGAGCGCTTGCTGCTGCTTGGCCGCCCGCTTGAGCTCGTTAAGGTCGATGGCCCTGCCAGCCTCGGTGGCAAACCAGAACTCCAGTTCACGATAGGCGGCTGGCTCCCCCTTGCGCACCAGCACCGGCAGGGCGTGGGGCAGCACCTCCCCCAGCGGATGCTGGTAGTAGCTGGCGCTCCAGTTCATCAGCGCCAGAATATCCGGCCCCAGCACCGGCGTCGCATCGAGTACGCGCTTGATGGGCTTGAGCTTGTTGCGGGGCACCTGGCTGTCGGCCGGATGATCCACCACCAGCCCGACCAGGGTCTGGGGACCGAAAGGGATCTCGACCCGGCAACCGGGGGCAGGTAACGGCAGGGGAGAGAGATAGTCGAAGTGACGGCGTAACGGTACCGGGACAGCGACACGAACCAGATCCAGCGTTTGGGAAGAATTCACCAGGGGTTGCCTATTTTTTCTGCGAAGCCACTTGCCTGATCTCAGGCATTTCCTATATTATTCGCAGCCTTTGAAACTGTGTTCAACAATCGTGTGGTGTCCGACAAGAGATCGGATGGCGACACGGCCTATTAATTGAGGTTGTCCATGAAAGCTGGTATCCATCCTGACTACGTAGCCATCACCGCCAAGTGCTCTTGCGGTAACGTCATCAACACTTTCTCTACCATCGGTAAAGATCTGAACCTGGACGTGTGCTCCGAGTGCCACCCGTTCTACACCGGCAAGCAGAAAGAAGTTTCTAGCGGCGGCCGCGTAGACAAGTTCAACAAGCGTTTCGGTGCGATGACCACCAAGAAGTAATTTTACTTCTGAAGAATTCTGAAAAAGGCGCCCAATGGGCGCCTTTTTTACGATCCCTGTTTTTCATCCTTCATGTTCCCGCAGCCAGACGCACTCTCCCCTACTGGCCAAACCCTTTGGAACGACGCAAATAGACATACCCCTCACCCGGGCTACCCCAGCGCGGGCTCCCTGCGTTGTCATAGGCGCGATCCAGCAATCTGACGCTGTCGGGGCCAATCCAGATATGCTGCACCAGCGTCGTGGCTCCACCAAAATCGGTGGAGCAGTGGCCCACCCGGGTGTGACCGGCATATTCGCCGGAGGGAGTGCGTGTCAGCCAGATCTCGCATCCGTGGCGCAAGGAGAGCTGCTGCGGGGTCAGACTGTCGAGCAGGGCGGGATCATGCCAGGCACCGGCAAAATCGGTGGCTCGGGGCATGGTCAGCTCTGCCATCAGGATCCGCCCGTCAGGGGCGGGTGAGAAGCGATAAATACGCTGGCGAAAGGGGCGGATGGAGCGCATGCTCAGATACTGCTCGGCATAGACCCAGCGATAGCCCTGATAGCCGGGCCAGATCTCCATCAGGCGCAGCTCGGCACTGGTAAAGCGGCTGTCGTAACTGGCCTGCTCCCGGCTCGTAAAGGCCCCGTTGAACCAGCTGAGTAGCGGCTCCATACCGGGCTTGAGTGGGGTAGCCTGAGGCGCCGAACCTGCCAACACCAGACAGGAACAGAGCAGCCCGAATACGGCCACCAGCAACTTTGCCATCGAATCCTTCCGAATCATCATAGTGGCGGCGATTATATGAGCGAATTTCCCCAATAACAGCCATTACGATCAAATCATTGC
Source organism: Aeromonas sp. ANP5 (assembly GCF_963870295.1). Classification (NCBI taxonomy): domain Bacteria; kingdom Pseudomonadati; phylum Pseudomonadota; class Gammaproteobacteria; order Aeromonadales; family Aeromonadaceae; genus Aeromonas; species Aeromonas sp. ANP5. The sequence goes on from NZ_CAWMRY010000015.1 coordinate 54,018, forward strand.
CACTCTGGTGCAAAAACCTCACAAGGATGCCAGTCCGCTCACTAAACCCGATATTTTGCCACCGCCTTGTTGAGCAGCTGGGCCTGCTCGTTGAGGCCCTCGCTGGATCTCGCATTTTCCTCCGCCATGATGCTCGACTCCTGGGCGATGTCGCGGATGTTGTTGACGTTGCGGTTCACCTCGTTGGCCACCAGACTCTGCTGTTCGATGGCCGCAGCAATCTGGGTGCTCATGTCCATGATGTTGGTAACATCCTGAGTGATCTGCCCCAGCAACTCCCCTGCGGTACTGGCCTGATCCGAGCTGCGGTTGCCCTGCTCGCGGCAGGTCGCCATCACCTCGACGATGCTGCCGGTCTGTTTCTGCAGCGAGCTGATGATGCCGGCAATCTCTTGGGTCGATTTCTGGGTACGGATGGCCAGATTGCGCACCTCATCGGCCACCACCGCAAAACCACGCCCCTGATCTCCTGCCCGAGCTGCTTCGATGGCTGCGTTGAGGGCCAGCAGGTTGGTCTGCTCGGCAATGCCACGGATCACGTCAAGCACGGAGCCGATGGTCTCACTCTCTTTTTGCAGCTGGCTCACCTCGCGAGATGAGCTCTCCAGATTGCCCGCCAGCGAGCGGATCTGCTCGACAGTATTCTCGACCGCAGCCCGCCCCTCCATCGCCTTGTTGTTGGTCGCCTGTGCATTGTTGGCCGCCTGCTCGGTGTTGCGGGCGATCTCTTCGATGGTGGAGCCCATCTCGGTGGATGCGGTCGCCACCATGTCGGTCTCCTGCAGCTGACGCGCCGCCCCTTCACTGGTGCGCTTGACGTTGGCCGAGAGGTGATCAGCCGCTTCGGTCAGGGTGTGCACGCTCTGCTTCACATCGCCAATCAGGTTGCGAAACCCGCCCAGCATCACGTCGAGATTGCCTGCCAGCTGGGCCATTTCATCTGCCCCGCGCAGCTCTATCTTCAGGCGCAGGTCATTATCCTGACGAATGCGGTTGACGGTATCATTCACCTGAGTAATGGGGCGGTCGATGCTGCGCCCCAGCAGCACGCTCATGATGCCGATCAGCACCACAATCACCCCGCCACAGACCAGCATCAGGCTGTTGAGGCGAGCGCTCTGCCGCTCCAGCTCAGCGACAATGTGCTGATCGACGGCGGCAAACCCCTGTTCGGTCTGATGCACCAGATCCCGCATCTGGTTGCGCAGCCCCTCATCCTCTTTCAGCCCCAGTACCTGCATCCCCTGCACCAGCGCCACAAAGTCCTGCCGGTACTGCTTGCTGGCCTGCTCCAACATGCCGCGCTCCCCCTCCGGCAAAGTGGCAAGACTATCCTGAAAACTCTTGTGCAAGGTCTCGAAACGCTCCAGATACTGGATATCGGAGCGAAGCATGAAGTCTTTCTCCGCCCGCCTCAGTTGCAGCATGGTGATGAGCAACCCCTGCAGATCCAGCTGCTTGAGCCCATTCTCCACCTCATGCACCGCCGCTCGCAGCTTGCCATAGAGCCCCTCCTCCGGCCCCAGACCAATCTTCTGCTGCTGGGCCACCAGATCGTTGAAGGCTTTGCCATAACCGCTGATCTGCTGATCCAGTCTGGTCAGCTCCCCCTCGACGGCCGCCAGGTTGTCATCGGTCAGCAGCTCCCGATTGTGCTGGTGAAAATCTGACAACCCCTGATTGAAGCGCTCGACGAAGGCCATATCCTTGCGGATCAGAAAATCCTTCTCGGCCCGCCGCAGGTTGAGCATGGCGATCTCCAGCTGGTCGATATTGCGCTGGGCTTCGGTCAGGTGACGGTGCACCTGGCTGGAGTAGATAAACAGGCCGCTCAGTACCAGCATGGCAACGGCAACCAGCACGGTATTCAGGATCAACTTATGACGGATAAGCACGATGGACCTCTCGCAAACTGGCAGTGAACTGCATTGAGCTTATGCAGAAAAGCGGCGACAGGTGATCTGTGCAAGGAATATTCATTGAAATGCCACACCCACTCCTTATACTGGTTGCACCTGTTTCCAGCCGTGGATTTGACACTATGGAATACAATACTTCTGAACTGTGCGACATCTATCAGGACATGGTGGATGTGCTTGAACCCATGCTCTGCTCCTTCGGCGGCCGCGCCTCTTTCGGCGGCGTCATCACCACCGTCAAATGCTTCGAATCGAATGGCCTGATCCGTGAACTCGTCAAAGAGAACGGACTGGGACGCGTCTTGCTGATCGATGGCGGTGGCTCTATGCGCCGCGCCCTGATCGACAGCGACATCGCCACCACGGCGGCCGAGAATGATTGGGAAGGGATTGTCTGCTACGGCTGCGTCCGCGAAGTCGATATTCTGGAAGATCTGGATATCGGCATTCAGGCACTGGCAGCCATTCCGGTCGGTGCCGACAGCAAGGATGTAGGGGAGACCGATCTGCCGGTCAACTTCGGTGGCGTGACCTTCCTGCCTGACGACCACCTCTACGCCGATACCACAGGGGTGATCCTCTCCCCCGAGGCACTCGATATCGAGTAAGCCACAGACAGCGTGACGACGGGAGCCTTGGCTCCCGTTTTTTATGCCTGCAACTTGCTGAAAAATGACAAAAAAAGAGGGCCAGATAAACTGGCCCTTAACTGGAAGCAATGTGAGCAATGTCGTGCCTTCACAAGAAGTCCATCACGTTGGAACGAATGAAGTCTTTCCCGGAAAACAAGTTAACAATAATCATTCTCATTTAACTAGGCAAGCGCTATTTGCAGAAAGTGCAAAAAAATTGACCACCGCGAAGGGTGGTCAATCTGGTCAGGCTTGCCGGGTGGCCGTTTGCAGGCTGGATAATCCGGCCTCGCCCACCAGCTTGCGGCTGAGGTAGCGCAGCAAGACACCGTAGAGCGGCACGAACAAACCAAGACTTATCAGCAACTTGAATACGTAATCGACGGTTGCGATCTCGACCCAGTGCTCTGCCATGAAAGGATCTGTCGTGCGCCAGAAGGCCACACTGAAGAAAGCGATGGTATCGACCAGATTACCGAACAGGGTGGAGGCCGCAGGTGCAATCCACCACTGCTTGAGCAGACGCAGCCGGTTGAACACCACCACATCCATGAACTGCCCTACCAGATAGGCCATAAAGCTGGCCAGCGCGATACGCGCTACGAACAGGTTGAACTCGGCCAGATGACCAACACCCTGGAAACTCCCTTCAAAGAAGAGTACGGAGAGCGCATAGGAGACCGCCAGTGCTGGCAGCATCACGGTCTGGATAATCTTGCGCGCCAGACCGGCACCGAAGATCCGCACCGTCAGGTCAGTGGCGAGGAAGATAAACGGGAAGCTGAACGCACCCCAGGTGGTGTGGAAGCCAAACACGGTGATCGGCAGCTGCACCAGATAGTTGCTGCTGGCAATGATCAGGATGTGGAACAACGACAGGCGAACGAGCGCCGTTTGGTACTGCGCAGGGGTCAGATTCATCTTGTGACCTTTTTGGTTAATGGGGTTAGGGAACCCATATCGCCACCATTGGCGATAATCGAGGGGCGAGATTATACGCCCCAAAACCGATAGTTCAATCTTTATGCGATTACGCTCATCCAGGTTGGCCAGTGGTAGAGCTGGCCTTGTGGTCGATATTCACGCCTTGTGCTGTCTGGCGAGCCAGAGCAGCGCCTCCCGATCCGCCGGGCGCACCGCCTCCAGCCAGCAGCCGCTGTAGTGTTCGTACTCCAGCCGAAACTGGCTCCCTTCAAACTCCAGCAACCAGCTATGGCGGTCGGCCCCCGCATCCTGATCGAGCGGCTGCAGCTCCCACTCTCGCAGCAAGGCCTGCGCCAACAGCGGAAAAGTGTCCCAGTCGAGTGCCGGACAATCCAGCGTCACCACGCCAGCTTCGCTATCTACCTGTTTGATTTGCCAACTCATGCCCAATCTCTCAGCTACTGCAGGAGAGCTCACCACCGCAATACCATGCCGGAGTCGGGGTGGCGAGATCCTCATATTCGGGTTGTTCATCATAGGGGCGCTGCAAGGCGGCGAACAGCCGCTCGAAAGGCCGCATATCCCCTGCGTCGGCGGCGTCGATCACCTGCTGGGCCAGCGCATTACGCAGCACATACTTGGGATTGATGGCATCCATCTGCGCCTTGCGCACGGCATCCTTGCTTCCTTCGCGCATTAGCCGTGTCCGATAGCGTTCCAGCCACGCCAGCCAAACACCTGGTTCAGACAGCAGGGCCAGCAGAGACGCGGGCCACGCCCCCTCTTGCGTTACCTCACCGAGACGGCGCAGGAACAGGTGGTAATCCACCTTGTGGGCCGCCAGCAACCGGAACAACTCGCGAAACAGCGCCGGGTCATCCTCCTCCCACACTGCCAGCCCGAGTTTGGCCCGCATCAGCTCGGAGTAGTGCAGCATCAGCTGCTGCTCGTACTGGGCCAACGCAGCAGCCAGCTCATCACTGTCTACATGGCCAGCCAACGCCTGCGCCAGCTTTTGCAGATTCCAGTAACCGACCGCGGGCTGCTGATCCAGCGCGTAGCGGCCCGCAGGGTCCGAGTGGTTGCAGACAAAGTCCGGCACGTAGGCATCGATAAAGCCGTATGGCCCGTAATCCAGCGTAAAGCCGAGCAGCGACATGTTGTCGGTATTCATTACCCCGTGACAGAAGCCCGCCGCCTGCCATTTGGCAATCAGCCGCGCGGTGCGGCGCACCACTTCGGCAAACAGTTCGGCGCCACTCTCCAGCTCGGGGAAGTGGTGGCGCAGCAGATAGTCGATGAGTGGCGGGATCTTCTCTCCCTGCCCGCTCCAGGCAAAATACTCGATATGACCGAAGCGCAGATGGCTGGGGGCGGTGCGCAGCACAGTCGCCCCTGTCTCAACCTGCTCGCGATAAACGGGCTCCTGACTCCCCGCCAATACCAGCGCCCGCGTGGTCGGGATGCCGAGAGCATGGAGCGCCTCGGAGGCGAGATATTCGCGGATGCTGGAGCGCAGCACGGCGCGGCCGTCGCCAAAGCGGGAAAACGGCGTCTTTCCTGCCCCCTTCAGGTGCAGATCCCAGCGCTGACCATCCGGCGCCAGCTGCTCACCCAGCAACAACGCGCGACCATCCCCAAGCCGCGGGCTATAACCCCCGAACTGATGGCCGGCATAGACCTGCGCTACCGGCTGCATACCGGGCAGCACTTTTCCCTCACCACAACAGGCGATCCAGTCAGCCTCGCTGACGCCTCCCAATCCCAGCTCATCCAGCAAAGTCCGGTTGAGATGAAGCAACCGGGGTTGCTGCAGCGGCTGGGGGACCACGGGTTCACAGGCCCAGGGCAACTCGGTCGCAAAAGTGTTGATCAGCTTCATGGTTGTGCCATTCGTCCCTGCGTATGCTCGTGTCACTCTTTATACTGCTGTCAGCCATGCTTGCGCTAACTGGCAACCATCATTTTTCAATTCAAGGAGAAGAAGATGCAAAAATGGGTATATGCCCTGCCCTTGCTGGCACTGGCGTGGGGCCATCAGGCCAAGGCTGCCGATATAGAAGCCGGCAAAGCCAAGGCAGCGGTCTGTGCCGCCTGTCACGGGGTGGAAGGCAAGGCGATGATCCCCAACTATCCCCATCTGGCGGGTCAGAATGCCGCCTATCTGGTGAAACAGTTGAAAGCCTTCAAAGATGGCACCCGCAAAGAGCCCTTGATGGACCCCTTCATGGCGCCGCTGACCGATGCGGATATCGACAATCTGGCCGCCTTCTACGCCAGCCTGAAATAACCTCGCGTCTGACTCAAGTTCTTCCGAGCCGCGCTTACCGTGGTCGATTAGGCTGCCTAATCGACCCTACCGCCGGCAGTAGTCGATGATCAGATCCATAAAGGCTTCGCCGAAGCGCTCCAGCTTGCGGTGACCAACGCCGTTGATGGCCAGCATCTCGTCTTCGGTCATCGGCATCAGCTGAGCCATCTCCACCAGGGTCGCATCGTTGAACACCACGTAGGGCGGCACCTCTTCGTCCTCGGCAATCTGCTTGCGCAGGCCGCGCAACTCCTTGAACAACCGCTTGTCATAGTTGGCATTGTCGAGCAGGCCGTTGCGCTTCTCCTTGCGGCTGGAGATGGGCTGCAGGCGGGGTACCGCCAGTTCCAGCTTCACCTCGCCACGCAGCACGGGGCGGGCCGCTTCGGTCAGCTGCAGCACCAGATTGCGGGTGATGTTCTGGGTCAGCAGCCCCTTGTGGATCAGCTGGCGGATCACGCTCATCCAGTATTCGTGGCTCTGATCCTTGCCGATGCCGTAGGTCGACAGCTTATCGTGACCATGATCCTTGATGCGCTGGTTGAGGGAACCGCGCAGCACCTCCACCACATAACCCACCCCGAAATTCTGCCCCACCCGCCAGACGCAGGAGAGCGCCTTCTGGGCATCTTCGGTGCCGTCATAGCTCTTGGGCGGATCGAGACAGATATCGCAGTTGCCGCACGGCTTGTCGTTGTACTCGCCAAAGTAGTTGAGCAGCACCTGGCGGCGACAGGTCTGCGCCTCGGCAAACGCCGCCATCACGTTGAGCTTGTACTGCTCCACCTGCAACTGCTGCGGGTTCTCGATGTTGTCGAGCAGGCGGCGCACCCGGCCGATATCGGCGGGATCGTAGAGCAGCAGCGCCTCGGCGGGAGTGCCATCGCGCCCGGCGCGACCGGTCTCCTGATAGTAGGATTCGATGTTCTTCGGGATGTCGTAGTGCACCACGAAGCGCACATTGGGCTTGTCGATGCCCATACCGAACGCCACCGTCGCCACCACGATCTCGATGTCATCCTTGAGGAAGGCATCCTGGGTCTGCTGGCGCAGCTCGAGCGGCAGCCCCGCATGATAGGGCGCCGCCTTGCAGCCGTGGCGGGATAGCCGCTCGGCCACCTCCTCCACCCGGTTGCGGCTGGAGCAGTAGACGATGCCGCAGTTGCCCTTCTGGCTCTGCACGTAACGCAGCAACTGCTCGGCCGCCTTGAACTTCTCCACCAGGCTGTAACGGATATTGGGGCGATCGAAGCTGGCGGTGTGGATAAAGGGATCGTTCAGCTCGAGGCGGTGCAGCATATCACTACGGGTCGCCTCATCGGCGGTGGCAGTCAGCGCCACCACAGGCACCTGCGGGAACCACTGTTTGAGCCGCCCCAGCGCCGCATACTCAGGCCGGAAATCGTGGCCCCACTGGGAGACGCAGTGCGCCTCGTCGATGGCGAACAGCCCGAGCGGCAGTTCGGCCAGCCGATCCATAAACTCGTGCTGCAGCAAGCGCTCGGGGGAGACATAGACCAGCTTGATCTCGCCGCGGCGCATGGCGGCGAAGTTCTGAATCATCTCCTCCCGACTGAGGGCCGAGTTGATGTAGACCGCCGCTACGCCGTTGGCGCGCAGGCTGTCGACCTGATCCTTCATCAGCGAAATAAGGGGAGAGACCACCACCCCGAGCCCGGGCCGCAGCAGTGCCGGGATCTGGTAGCAGAGCGACTTGCCGCCGCCAGTGGGCTTGAGCACCAGCGCATCGCGCCCCGCCACGATCTGCTCGATGATCTCGAGCTGACCCGGCCGAAACTGCTGATAGCCGAAGACCGCCTGCAGCAGGGCAAGCGGACTCTCTGGCTGAGTATCTGGCAGGGTTTCGGCAATCGCGGTCATGGGCTCTCCTTTGGGGTCGCCATTCTAAAGCAGCCGCCGCCCACAATAAACCTGCCATTGCGACTGTTAAGAAACTGTTGCAGACTGGCTGGAGTTTTTACTCGGCTTTGATGACAAGGATTGGGATCAGAGAATGAAACAGATGCTCAAGAAGATGGCGCTCAGTGGCATTGCCAACCTGTTTGCCGAGAAGATGCCCTTCAACAAGCTGATCGGCATGCAGGTGACCCACTACGACTTCGACAAGGTGGAACTGCGCATCAAGATGGACGACAAGCTGATCGGCAACCCTTTCCACAACATCCTGCACGGCGGCGTCACCGCCACGCTGCTGGATGTGGCGGGCGGCATGATCGTCGCCGCCTCCTGCATTGACGAGCTGGAGGAGTTCTCCCCCAGCTATCTCAAGGAGCGCTTCGCCCGCCTCGGCACCATAGACCTGCGGGTGGATTACCTGCGCCCGGGGCGCGGCAACGAGTTTATCGCCACCGCCCACATCATCCGGGCTGGCAGCAAGGTCGCTGTCACCCGGATGGAGCTGCACAACGAAGAGGGCACCCACATCGCCTTCGGCACCGGTACCTATCTGGTGGGTTGAACCAAGTTAGTGCATAAAAACCACGCGGCTAATCCACTTTTAATCATTAGATTCCTTACCCCCTCTGGCCGAACAAGGTCCATACTGATAGTCGGGATTGTGTGCAGAGGGAGGATTGCAGGCGATGAGTGCGAAACTGGCCATCAAACCATCCAGAGCCTTGTTGACACAGCTCGAGTCCATGCTCGACGAGGTGCAGACACCCGAGTGTCGCCACTGGTTGGAACAGGAGCTTGAGGGGTATTCTCTCTCCTCACCCCTGCCTTGGTATCGCATCGTTCCCTGTCGGCAACGCGGTCACTTTCTGGATCTGAAAACGGGAAAATATTTGACCTGTCATATCAACAGTCAAACGCTATGCCAACGCGATCTGGCCCAAATTCAGTTCATTTATGCCCGTGAACCCGCCGCCCACTATTTGCTGCAACGCAATTCCGGTATTGAACCCTGGCCAGAACAGCTGCTGGAAGATTATCAGGAGCAGTTGATCCCCGGCCATTTATGCCTGCAAGCCTGGCATGAGCCCGTGATTTCATTACGTGCACAACTGATGGAGGGAATAGAACATTTCATTAGTGAGTACCCCAAGCACGCGGCCTTGCTGCCTCAACACAGTTTCAAGGCTTTGCGGCATCAGCACTGGCATATCTGAGTAAGCGCCTGGCGCGCAAGGAGGGCACCATAGACAAGACCCATAGCGAGATTGCCACAATCTAGAGTGCCGGAGTCAGGATCAGACTCCACCGATGGGCCACCGAGCGGTGGCCCTTTTAATGTCTGTGGTCTTGCTTCGACCCTGCATACTGCAAGTCAGATCACTTGGCCAGGTAACAGGTCAGCAGCTAATGAAAAACCGAGTAACTGGAAGGAAAATGCAAAAAGGCCGCTCTATTGAGCGGCCTTTTCAAATTTGGTCGGTGTGAGAGGATTCGAACCTCCGACCCCTTCGTCCCGAACGAAGTGCGCTACCAAGCTGCGCTACACACCGATGTCTGCGGGACTGGAATTTACCGAAAGCCCAGACCCGACACAAGCCTTTTTTGCATTTGGCAGGAAAAAAAGTGTCGTTCGCTCAACTATTCAGCACTCTTTTCATCCGTTTACCGGGCTACAGCCAGCTGGTGACATTCCGGTAACCGGCCGTCAGGCCAGGCGCAGGGAGGCTGGCCCCAGCAGACGGCGCTGCCAGTCAGCCACAGTGCCATGCTCCAGCCAGTCGGCTGCATGCTGGCGCCAGTTGGGGGAGAGAGCAGGATTCTCCAGCAACATCAGCAGATCCGCTTCATTGCGCACCTGATTGAACAGGATATCCGCCGTGCGCTTCACCGTCAGTTCGGGATAGGGTCTGTCTACCAGCTCCATGGCCCTGTCAGGCGCGATCATCCCCTCCTCCAGCACCCGCAGCAGCCAGCCACAACGGCCATTTAGCTGCATCACCTGGGACATCTGGCCATAGCCAAAGCGCTGGTTGAGCTTGAAGCAGGGGGATCTTGGCTGACTTATCTGGATCAGCGCCTCGCCGAGTCGATAGACATCACCAATGCAGGCTTGCACCTCGGCCAGCCCGATACCGGAGAGGTTCTCGCCAAAGGCGGCAGGTTGCCAAGGGATACGTGGCGCAGGCAAGCCCAGTGCGGTTTGCCAGGTCTGCCACCAGAGATAGTGATCGGCCGGATAGTAGTGGAGCGCCCGATCCGGGCCACCGTGGTGGCGCAGGTCACACTGCTCATCCCCTTCCAGACCGGCAAAGGTACAGCGAACTGGTGCAGAGATCGGTTGCTTGTGAATGGCACTGGTGAGGCCGGGCACCAGCTCGGTGCCACGACCGCTAAAAAGGGAGATCCGCATACTCATCCTCCTGGTTGACGAGAGTAGGCGGATCTTATCATGCCGTCAGACCACGGCCTGCATCTGGGTGGTCATGGCGATCTCGGCACGACGGCGCTTCTCCGCCCTGGCCATCAGATACCAGCTGCCGAAGGTAAAGAGCGATACCGACAGCAGGATCAGGCTGGCCACCGCGTTGATCTCGGGTTTCACCCCGAGCCGCACCGCCGAGAAGACCTCCATCGGCAAGGTGGTCGAGCCCGGGCCGGAGACGAAGCTCGCCAGCACCAGATCATCCAGCGACAGGGCGAACGACATCATGCCGCCTGCCGCCAGCGAGGGGGCGATCATCGGGATAGTGATCAGGAAGAACACCTTCCACGGCTTGGCGCCAAGATCCATCGCCGCCTCCTCGATGGAGAGATCCAGCTCCCGCAACCGCGCCGACACCACGATCGCCACATAGGCGGTACAGAAGGTAGTGTGGGCGATCCAGATGGTCAGCATGCCCCGCTCGGCGGGCCAGCCCACCAGCTGGGCCATGGCAACGAACAGCAGCAGCAGCGACAGACCGGTGATCACCTCGGGCATCACCAGCGGCGCCGTCACCATGCCACCGAACAGGGTGCGACCACGGAAGTGGGGAATTCGAGTCAGCACGAAGGCTGCCACCGTCCCCAGCGCCACCGCGGCGATCGCGGTGTAGAAGGCGATCTCCAGCGAGCGGAACACAGACCCGATCAGCTGCTTGTTGTCGAGCAGGCCGAAGTACCACTTGAGCGACCAGCCACCCCACACCGTCACCAGCTTGGAGGCGTTGAAGGAGTAGATCACCATGATGATCATGGGCAGGTAGATAAACAGCAGCCCCAGCCAGAGCATCAGTTTGGCAAAACCGAAACGCTTCATCATGCCTTGCCCTCCAGCTCTTTGGCCTGGTTACGGTTGAAGAGGATGATCGGAATGATCAGCACCGCCAGCATCACCACCGCCAGTGCAGAGGCAACCGGCCAGTCGCGGTTGTTGAAGAACTCCTGCCACAGCACCTTGCCGATCATCAGGGTCTCCGGGCCGCCCAGCATTTCCGGAATAACGAACTCTCCCACCACCGGAATGAACACCAGCATGCAGCCGGCGATGATGCCGTTCTTGGAGAGCGGCACCGTGATCTGCCAGAAGCGGGTCAGGTTGCGGGCCCCCAGGTCGGAGGCCGCCTCCAGCAGGCTCTGATCGTGTTTGACCAGATTGGCGTAGAGCGGCAGCACCATGAAGGGCAGATAGGAGTAAACGATGCCGATATAGACCGCCAGGTTGGTGTTGAGGATCTGCAGCGGCTCGTCGATCACCCCGATCCCCAGCAAGACGCTGTTGAGCAGGCCGTTGTTACTGAGGATCCCCATCCACGCATAGACCCGGATCAGAATGGCGGTCCAGGTCGGCATCATGATCAGCAGCAGCAGAACTGTCTGGGTCTCCTTGTTGGCCCGAGCGATGGAGTAGGCCATCGGATAGCCAATCAGCAGGCAGAGCAAAGTGCTGACGAAGGCCATCTTGAGGGAGCCCAGATAGGCCGCGATATAGAGCTCATCCTCCTGCAGCAGCAGGTAGTTGCCCATGTTGAGCAGGATGGTGAGCTGATTGTCGGCCCAGCTCACCACGTCGGTGTAGGGCGGGATCGCCACATCCGCTTCCGCAAAACTGATCTTCACCACGATGACGAAGGGCAGCAAGAAGAAGAGGAACAGCCAGAAGAAGGGGATGCCAATCACCAGTCGGCGCCCCCCGACCCGCTTCAGTCGTTGCAAGAACTTCATGATTGCAGCACCACGCCGCTGTCATCTTCCCAGTAGAGGAACACCTGGTCATCCCAGGTTGGCCGCTTGCCGTGGCGTTCGGCATTGGCGATGAAAGCCTGAACGATTTTGCCCGAGGGCAGCTGGATGTGATAAACCGAGTGACCGCCCAGATAGGCGATGTCATAGACCTCCCCCTTGGTCCAGTTGAAGTCCGGGTGCTCGATCTCCTCCGGCTTTTGCAGACTCATCAGCAGTTTTTCCGGCCGCAGGGCATAGGTCACCTTCTTGTTTTCGGCGCGGGAGCTGATGCCGTGGCCCACATAGATGGGCTGTTCCAAGTCGGCGCAGGCGATGGTGGCGTGGTCCTGCTCATCCTCCACCAGCAGACCATCGAACAGGTTGACGTTGCCGATGAACTCGCACACCAGCCGACTGGCCGGAGTCTCGTAGATATCCATCGGGCTACCGATCTGCTCGATGCAGCCGAGGTGCATGATGGCGATCCGCTCCGCCATGGTCATCGCCTCTTCCTGATCGTGGGTCACCATGACGCAGGTCACCCCGACCCGCTCGATGATCTCCACCAGCTCCAGCTGCATCTTGGAACGCAACTTCTTGTCGAGCGCCCCCATGGGTTCATCCAGCAGCAGCAACTTGGGACGCTTGGCCAGGGAACGAGCCAACGCCACCCGCTGGCGCTGGCCACCGGAGAGCTGATGCGGCTTGCGGCGGGCGTACTGGGTCATCTGTACCAGCTTGAGCATCTCCTCCACCCGGGCATCGATCTCGGCCTTGGGCAGGCCATCCTGCTTGAGGCCAAAGGCGATGTTCTGGGCCACCGTCATATGGGGGAACAGGGCGTAGGACTGGAACATCATGTTGATGGGGCGTTCATAGGGGGGCATGTCGGTGATGTCGACCCCGTCGAGGAACAGCCGCCCCTCGGTCGGGCGTTCGAAACCGGCCAGCATCCGCAGCAGGGTCGATTTGCCGGAACCGGACCCGCCGAGCAGAGCGAAAATCTCCCCCTTGTGAATATTGAGAGATACGTTATCGACCGCCAGCGTTTCGTCGAACTGCTTGCTTACCCGATCAATTTTCACCAGCACTTCTTTGCGCTGCTGACTGCCCTCGAGGGCTTTCTTGTAGGCACTGGAGGCTATCGCCATTACCAAACTCCCCAACGTGATACCGGCCTTGCGGCCGATCCATAAAAGCGATTTGGCGCCCCCGAACGGGCACCAAGGTTAGGTACCGGACTTGATCTTGGTCCAACTCCGGGTGATTAGACGCTGTACCGAGCGGGGATGTGCTTCCTGCACATAGAGTCGCTCCAGCACGGCCTGAGGGGGATATACCTCCTCATTGTTGCGCACCGCCTCATCCATAAACTCGCCCGCCCTTGAGTTGGGATTCGCGTAGCCCACATAGTCGCTGACCTTGGCGATCACTTCGGGCTGCAGGACGTAGTTGATGAGAGCGTGCGCCTCTTTGACATTGGTGGCATCGGACGGGATCGCCATCATGTCGAACCAGAGATTGCCCCCCTCTTTCGGAATGCTATAGGCAATTTTCACCCCCTTGCCAGCTTCATCGGCGCGGGCAGCGGCTTGCAGGATATCGCCGGAAAAACCGGCCGCCACGCAGATGTCGCCATTGGCGAGATCGCCGATGTATTTGGAGGAGTGGAAGTAGGCCACATAGGGCCGCACCTTGAGCAGCAGCGCCTCGGCCTGCTTGATATCCCCCGTCGCATGACTGTTGGGATCGAGTCCGAGGTAGTTGAGGGCAGCAGGGATCATCTCGTCGGCAGAGTCGAGGAAGGCGACGCCGCAGCGAGAGAGTTTCGCCATGTTTTCCGGTTCGAAGATGGTGGCCCAGGAGTCAATCTTGTCGACCCCCAGCACCGCCTTGATTTTGTCGACGTTGTAGCCAATGCCGTTGGTCCCCCACAGATAGGGCACCGCGTACTGATGACCCGGATCCACCTTGTCGAGCTGCTTGAGCAGCACGGGATCCAGGTTGGCCAGATTGGGCAGCAGGGATTTATCCAGTTTCTGGAAGGCTCCCGCCTTGATCTGCTTGGCCAGGAAATTATTGGAGGGCACCACCAAATCGTAACCGGTCCGCCCCGTCAGCAACTTGCCTTCCAGGGTCTCGTTGGAGTCAAACACGTCATAGACGGTCTTGATCCCGGTCGCCTGCTGGAAATCGCTGAGGGTGGTCTCGCCGATATAGTCAGACCAGTTGTAGAAGTGCAGCACAGGGGCAGCCTGGGCCACATTCGCCAATCCCATGGTCAGCGCTATGGTTAGCAATCTGGTTGTATTCACGGTGTCAGTTCTCCTGTTTCAGTGGTTGACCGTCTGCGCATCCATTCGCGCGGCCCATCCGGATGGATGGCATCACTACCCTCCCGGCCGAACTGCGGACCGGGAGGGGCATTCGTTACTTACTTGCCGGACTTGATCTTGGTCCAGCTGCGGGTCATCAGACGCTGCACCTTGGCCGGCAGATCCGGGAAGGTGTAGATCTTCTGCAGGGTCGCCGCATCAGGGTAGATACCCGGATCGGTACGGATCGCCTCATCCACCAGCGGGGTCGCCGCCTTGTTGCCGTTCGGGAACTGCACCACGTTGGTGATATTGGCGATCACCTCGGGCTTCATCAGGTAGTTGATGAAGGTGTGGGCTGCCTCGACGTTCTTGGCATCCGCCGGAATGGCGATCATGTCAAAGAAGCTGCCTGCCCCCTCTTTCGGAATGGTGTAGGTGAGCGCGACGCCATTCTTGGCCTCGGCTGCCCGCGCCTTGGACTGCTGCAAGTCACCGGAGTAACCGACCGCGACGCAGAGGTTGCCGTTGGCCAGATCCGAGATGTACTTGGAGGAGTGGAAATAGGCGGTATAGGGGCGGATGGAGAGGAACAGCTCCTCAGCCTTCTTCAGCTCGGCCGGTTTCTGGCTATCCGGTTTGAAGCCCAGATATTGCAGGGCAGCCGGCAGCATTTCGGTCGGTGAATCGAGGAAGGAGACGCCACACTCTTTCAACTTGGCCATGTTCTCCGGCTTGAACACCAGATCCCAGGAGTTGACCGGGGCATCAGCCCCCAGCACGGCTTTCACCTTCTCGGCGTTGTAGGCATAGCCGATGGTGCCCCACAGATAGGGGATGGAGTACTGGTTGCCCGGATCGCTCGGCTCGAGCGCCTTGAGCAGGTCGACATCCATGTTTTGCCAGTTGGAGAGCTTGGACTTATCCAGTTTCTGGAACACGCCCGCCTTGATCTGCTTGGCCAGGAAGGGGTTGGATGGCACCACGATGTCGTAGCCCGAGCTACCCGCCAGCAACTTGGCTTCCAGTACCTCGTTACTGTCGAACACGTCATAGACCACCTTGATCCCCGTCTCCTTCTGGAAGTTATCCAGAGTATCCGGCGCTATGTAGTCGCTCCAGTTGTAGACGTGCAGCACCTTCTCTTCAGCCATTGCTCCGGCACTTGCCATGACCAGAGCCACAGAGGCAGCGATCACTCCTGTTTTGAAAGACATCATCCTTGTCTCCTAAGCAAATTGTATGCGCATGCCAACCTGCCCGACCCACCTCAACCTTTCAGCTTTGCGGCTGTCAGATCCAGACTGCGCCTGGCCAGATCGACCAATTCATCAACCTGTTCCTCGGTGATGACCAAGGGGGGCGATATGATCATGGTATCGCCTACCGCCCTCATCACCAAGCCATTGTTAAAGCAGAACTCCCGGCAAGTCATCCCCGCATTTGCCTGAGCCGGGAAACGCCGGTTGGTCTGCTTGTCCTCAACGATTTCCAGCGCGGCGACCAATCCTTTGCCACGGGTTTCTCCCACCAGCGGATGATCGGCCAGCTCCGCCCAGCGGCGCTGCAAATAGGGGCCGATAGTATCATGCACTCGCTTAACTATGCCCTCTTTCTGCATAAGCTGGATATTGGCCATCGCCACGGCGCAAGAGACCGGATGACCCGAGTAGGTGAAGCCGTGGTTGAACTCGCCCCCCTCCTCCACCAACCCCTTGGCAACCCGGTCACTGACCATCACTGCGCCGAGCGGCAGATAACCGGAGGTGATCCCCTTGGCCAGACACATCAGGTCCGGCTTGATGCCAAACCCTTCGCTGGCAAACCAGTGGCCGGTGCGGCCAAAGCCGCAGATCACCTCGTCAGCGATCAGAAGGATGCCGTAGTGATCGCAGATGCGCTGGATCTCCGGCCAGTAGCTGTCAGGCGGAATGATGACGCCGCCCGCCCCCTGGATCGGCTCGCCGATAAAGGCCGCCACGTTGTCCACCCCCAGCTCCAGAATCTTCTGCTCCAGCTGGCGGGCCCGCTCCAGCCCGAACTCGTGGGCACTCATCCCCTGCCCCTCACCGAAGTGGTAGGGCTGATCGATGTGCACTATGCCGGGAATGGGCAGACCACCCTGGGCATGCATCCCCTTCATGCCACCCAGACTCGCCCCCGCCACGGTGGAGCCGTGATAGGCGTTATGGCGACTGATGATCACCTGTTTGTCAGGCTGACCCTTGCTGGCCCAGTAGTGGCGCACCATCCGCAGCACGGTATCGTTGCACTCGGAGCCGGAGCCGGTGAAGAAGACGTGGTTGAGATGGGCTGGCGTCACCTCGGCCAGCAGGGTCGCCAGCTCGATCACCGGCGGGTGAGCGGTCTGGAAGAAGAGGTTGTAGTAAGGCAACTGCTGCATCTGGCGGGTAGCGGCATCCACCAGCTCCTGGCGGCCATAGCCCATATTGACGCACCACAGGCCCGCCATGCCGTCGAGAATGCGTTTGCCCTCGGAATCCTCCAGATAGACGCCGCTGGCTTTGGTAATAATGCGCGAGCCCTTCTTGTTCAGGGCCTGAAAGTCGGTAAAGGGGTGCAGGTGGTGGCTGGCATCCAGCTGTTGCCACTCACGGGTTGTCTGCTGCATTTGTTGCTCCTCGGTTCCTTCGATTTGGCAAGATTCAATCGTTAATCAATCCAGGTGGCAGCGCTCTTTCGGCCACAACCACTCACAGGTGGCAGCCGCCACCTGACTCGCGTTCCGGTCTCTTCGATACAGGGACCGGGGAGGCCGACTCCGACCTCCCCGTTACAGGGGGATCAGACGTTCAGCAGCAGGAACTCCCGCTCCCAGCGACTGATCACCCCGAAGTAGGTCTCGTACTCTTTGCGTTTGACCGCAACAAAGGCGCGGGTGAAGCGCTCGCCCAGCATCTCCTTGATGGGCTCGCACTGTTCGAGATGGCTGAGTGCCTCCTCCAGAGAGCGGGGCAGGCTGTAGGGCAGGTCATAGGCGCTCGACTTCATCTCCGGCAGCGGCTCCAGCTTCTCCATCATGCCGAGATAGCCACAGGCCAGAGTGGCGGCCAGCGCCAGATAGGGGTTGGCATCGGCACCGGCGAAACGGTTCTCCACCCGGCGGGCACTGGGGTCGGAGAAGGGCACCCGCAGGCCGCAGGTGCGGTTCTCGACACCCCACTGGACGTTGCGCGGCGCGCTCTCGCCAAAGGTGAGGCGGCGGTAGGAGTTGACGTTGGGGGCCAGCAGGGCGGTCACCGCCGGGGTGTATTTCTGCAGACCGGCGATAAAGTGCATGAACTGTTCGCTGTTGCCGCCGTTCGGGGTACCGAACAGGTTGTGGCCGTTCACATCTTCCAGACTCTGGTGGATGTGCATGGCCGACCCCGGTTCGTCACTCATCGGCTTGGCCATAAAGGTGGCATAGATGCCGTGGCGGTGAGCGGCTTCACGCATGGTGCGCTTGAACAGGAACACCTGATCCGCCAGATCGATGGCATCACCATGCAGGAAGTTGATCTCCATCTGGGCGGCGCCCGACTCGTGGATCAGGGTGTCCACTTCCAGTTCCTGCGCCTCACAGTAGTCATACATGTCTTCAAAGATGGGGTCGAACTCGTTGACCGCATCGATACTGAACGACTGGCGGGCGGTCTCCGGGCGGCCGTTGCGACCCACCGGCGGCACCAGCGGATAGTCGGGGTCTTCGTTGCGGGTGACCAGATAGAATTCCAGCTCGGGCGCCACCACCGGCTTCCAGCCCTGCTTCTCGTAAAATGACAGAACCCGACGCAGCACGGAGCGCGGCGCGATGTCGATCAGCTTGCCGTTGACGTCGAAACAGTCGTGGATCACCTGTGCAGTGGGCTCCAGCGCCCAGGGGACAAAACGGATGGTGTTGGGGTCGGGATAGAGCTGCATGTCCCGCTCCAGCGGGTCGATCATGCTGTCGTCATCTGGATATTCGCCGGTCACCGTCTGGGTGAAAATCACCTCGGGCAGACGCATGCCCCCTTCACGCAAAAACTTGTTGGCTGGGATGATCTTGCCCCGGGCGTTGCCGGTGAAATCCGGGAACAGGCACTCCACTTCCGTGATGCGATTGCTCTCCATCCAGCCTTTGATACTGTCCATGTTAAACCCCGACTTTACGGTTGCCATTGGCAAGGGTGTCTAATATATGGAACACCCTTGTTATAAAATTGTAATCAACATCACCATAAAAGCCCGCCATCAAGGGCAATGTCAAGCGGGCGTGTTTAAAAAACTATAAATAACGGCGCATATAATGACCAAGGCGGCACCAAATACTAAACACTCAAATTCGTACGAAGCCACCCCTTCTCATCGTTGCAAAGGCGATGCCAACAGAGGGTGAAGCAGGCGCCAGATCCCGACCAATCCCCCGCAGGAACGGACCATTTTTTTGCAAGGGCGCACAATCCTTATCCTATTTGCTTTGCTTGGCTGCATTTTTTTGGTACAAGGCCCGCCCTGATTTGCACTCTCTTGCATGAAACAGGTGCAAATCGGGATACAAGGGCTTGGTCTGTAGGCAGACAGCCCCCATAAACAGGGATAATTGGGTTAGTAAACTGACTGGTAGTTAATCGTATGTGTGATTTCATGACTGAAGACCAACTGGCCTTTTACAAGGGGCAGATCGAGCGACAGATCGTCGAGCTCGAAGAGCGCCTGAACTCCCAGGCCAGCCAGGCCATCGCCACCGACACCAACGAGATGGCTGATGAAATTGACCGTGCCAGTATCGAGGAAGCCCGCCGTCTGGAGCTGAACCGCATCGAGCACGACAAGCTGCACCTGCGCAAGCTGCGGGGCGCATTGAAGCGCATCAGCGAAGGGGATTTTGGTTACTGCGAATCTTGCGGTGACGAGATCTCCCTCAAGCGGCTGCATGCCCGTCCGGAATCCCGTTTCTGCGTCGAATGCCAGAGCACCAAGGAATTTAACGATACCCACGTGTTCCGTCGCGTCGCCTGATTCTTCGAAGAACCGTCACCATTCTGGTGCAACAGACGCCAGCAAGGCAGGGCACCGCGCTCAAACCTTGCACAACGCCTCGCAGCAAGATGGTGACAAGTTCTGTTAGACTCCGGACACCTTCCGGAATCTACAGGAGAACAGAGAGTGAAATGGCTCATCAAGCTGTGCTTGTGCCTGCCACTGCTGGCACAAGCACAGGTTCTGACGGTCAAGGTCCCCAGCCGCCCCGTCAACAATCTTGACCAGGAGTACCAGTACAAGCTGCTGGAACTGGCCCTGACCCGCTCCGGGCAACCCTTTCGCATCCAGCCTGTCGAACTCGACCTCAACCAGTTCACCCTCCAGCAGCAGCTGAGCAAGGGCAAGACCATCAACGTCTTCTGGATGGGCACCTCCAGCGCACTCGAATCTTCCCTGATTGCCGTCCCCATTCCGCTGTTTCGCGGGCTGGAAGGATTGCGGCTGTCCTTCATCCACGCGGATGCCCAAGAGAAGTTCAACCAGATCAATACCCTGGCCGACCTCAAACAGCTGAAGGCGGCGCAAGGGGTCGGTTGGGCCGATAACAAAATTCTGGAAAATGCAGGCATCCCGACCTTCTCCGGCCGATACAGCAGCCTGTTTCGCCTTATCAACGACGGCGACAAGATCGACTTCTTCCCGCGCGCCCTGGTGGAAATCTTCGCCGAGCGCAGCGAACTGGTGGCGCAGTATCCCAACCTCGCCATCGAGCAGCATCTGCTGATCCGCTACCCCTTCGCCCAGTTCTTCTTCGTCAGCCCCGAATACCCCAAGCTGGCCAAGGCGATTCAGGCCGGGCTGGAGCGGGCCTATGCCGATGGCAGCTTTATGAAGTTCTTCAATGACAACCCCAAGATCCGCGAAGCGCTCGCCAGCGCCAACCTCGATCAGCGGGTCACCATCGCCCTGCCCAATCCGGACATGACCCCGTTGCTAAAATCCATTCCGGCCCAATATTGGGAGTATCCACCGCAGGGATAAACATCGCGAGCGCCTGACCACGAAGGTCAGGCAGCGAGAACACAGTGCGCCAGGGAGGTGTCATGAAGGGAATCCAGGAGTGGTTTGAGGAGTACGGCCAGAGTCATCGCCATCCGGTCAACGTCGCCATCCACAAGCTGGCGGTACCGGGCATCTATCTCTGCTCGCTGGCACTGCTCTGGTGTCTGCCACGCGGGCCCTTGCCAGAGCCCCTCAACTGGGCGGCAATGGCAGCTATTCCGGTGCTGCTGTTCTACCTGCAGCTGTCGTTTTCGCTGTTCGCGGGGATGGCCGGGCTGACCGCGCTCGGGCTGGCCTTCTGCCACCAATGGCAGGGGCCGCTGTTGTGGCCCGCCGTGGCAGCGTTCGTGCTGCTCTGGATAGCCCAGTTTGTCGGCCACAAGATCGAGGGCAAGCGCCCCTCCTTCCTCGCCAACCTGCAATTTCTGCTGATAGGCCCCGCCTGGGTGCTTGCCAGCCTCTATCGTCGCCTGGGCATTCCCTATTGAGGAGTGCCGGGCCAACAGGAGAGACCATGACACATAACCACACACGACATAACGCCCTTCGTCGCGCCCTGCCCCTACTGCTGGGGGCCCTGTTTGCCGGCCCGGCACTGGCCGACAAGGCCGACCCGGTCGGTGAAGTGAGCACCGCCTTCAAGCTCTTCGGCCCCAACCACAAGATCCTGGTGGAGGCGTTCGACGACCCGCGCATCGACGGCGTCGCCTGCTATCTGGCGCGCCCCAAGACCGGTGGCGTCAAAGGTGGGCTGGGACTGGCGGAAGATCCCTCCCACGCCTCCCTGTCGTGCCACCAGATCGGCCCCATCACCCTGCCCGAAAAACTGAAGGCGGGGGAAGAGGTGTTCGATGTCAGCACCTCGCTGGTGTTCAAGGAGCAGAAAGTGGTGCGTTTTTACGACAAGAAACGCAATGCACTGGTTTACCTGACCTACAGCACCAAACTGGTGGATGGTTCGTACAAGAGTGCAGTCAGCGCCGTTCCCATTATGCCGTGGGGACAATAACCAGCCGGTTTGTCAGGTGATAGCTGACCCATTTTGTTGTAATTTGACGACACACACGCTGCGGAGCACATACCATGAAAGTCGCCGTATTCAGTACCAAGAGCTATGACAAAGAGCATTTCAACCAGGCCAACAGCCAGTACGGCTTCGACCTGGAGTTTTTCGATGTGCGGCTGGAGGCCAAAACGGCCCGACTGGCTCACGGCTTCCCGGTGGTGTGTCTGTTCGTCAATGACGATGCCGACCGCGAGGTATTGACCGAACTGGCTGCCAACGGCACCCAGGTGATCGCCCTGCGCTGCGCCGGTTACAACAACGTGGATCTGGCCGCTGCCAAAGAGCTGGGGCTGAAAGTGGTGCGGGTGCCTGCCTACTCCCCCGAGGCCACCGCAGAACACGCCGTCGGCATGATGATGTGCCTCAACCGCCGCATCCATAAGGCTTATCAGCGCACCCGCGACGCCAACTTCTCGCTGGAGGGGCTGGTCGGCTTCAACATGCATGGCAAGACCGTTGGCGTCATCGGCACCGGCAAGATCGGTCTGGCCGCTCTGCGCATCCTCAAGGGCTTCGGGGTTCGCCTGCTGGTCAACGATCCTTACCAGAATCCGGCAGCCATCGAGCTGGGAGCCGAGTACGTGGATCTCGATACCCTGTTCCGCCAATCTGACATCATCAGCCTGCACTGCCCGCTGTTCAAAGAGAACTACCACCTGTTGAACAAGGAGGCATTCGCCAAGATGAAGGACGGGGTGATGATCATCAACACCAGCCGTGGCGGCCTGCTCGACTCCAACGCCGCCATCGAGGCGCTCAAGACCTCCCGCATCGGTGCGCTGGGGCTGGATGTCTACGAAGAGGAAGAGGATCTCTTCTTCTCCGACAAGTCCAACGAGGTGATCACCGATGACGTGTTCCGCCGTCTGTCCGCCTGCCACAACGTGCTGTTCACCGGCCATCAGGCATTCCTGACCCGCGAGGCACTGCACGCCATCGCCGATACCACCCTCGGCAATATCCGCGCCATCGAGAGCCAGGGCCGTTGCGACAACGAAGTGGAATAAGGGCTCGCCCTCTCTTCGTCACGCGCCGGGTTGTGAGACCCGGCGCCTTCGGGTAGGCTAGCCCCCCTTTTTTATTCAGGAGTCTGGCGCCCATGTTTATCGGATTTGATTACGGCACCTCCAACTGTGCCGTGGCCGTGATGGAACAAGGTAGCCCCAGGCTGCTGAATCTTGGCGCATCCCGCTATCTCCCCTCCACCCTGCATGCCCCCCACCGGGATGCTATCGCCGGTCTGCTGGCCGAAGGGCTGGCCCCCGCCCAGCAGGCAGAGTACCTCAAGCTGCGTGGCCCCGTGGTCACCCGCGCCCAGATGGTTCGCCGCCAGATGCGCGAAGAGGGACTGATCGACGAGCTGAGCTTTGGCGGTGCCGCGCTGGAACGCTATCTGGAAGAGCCGGACGACGGCTACTACATCAAATCGCCGAAATCCTTCCTCGGCGCCTATGGCCTCAAGGCTCCCCAGATCGCCCTGTTTGAAGATATCGTCTGCGCCATGATGCTCCACGTCCGTCAGCAGGCGGAGCAGCAGCTCGGCGCCCCGATCCGCCAGGCGGTGATCGGCCGTCCGGTCAACTTCCAGGGCCTGGCGGGGGAGGAGAGCAACCAGCAAGCTATCGCCATCCTGACCGAGGCGGCCCGTCTGGCCGGTTTCGAGCAGGTGGAGTTCCTCTATGAACCGGTGGCCGCCGGGTTTGAATTCGAGGCGCGCCTAACCGAAGACGCCGTGGTGCTGGTGGTGGATATCGGCGGCGGTACCACCGACTGCTCCATGCTGCGGATGGGCCCGAGCTACCGCGATCAGCTGGATCGCAGCGGCGATCTGCTTGGCCACAGCGGCCAGCGGATCGGCGGCAACGACTTCGATATCCGCCTGACGGTGGAGGGGATGATGCCGCTGCTCGGCATGCACGAGACCCTCAAGACCGGCAAGCCGCTGCCCCATCCGCTGTTCTGGGATGCGGCCGCCATCAACGACGTCAGCGCCCAGAGCCGCTTCTACAGTCTCGACACCGCCCGCCAGCTGCAGGATCTGCAGCTCGACAGCCAACCCGGCAGCAAGCTGGGGCGTCTGGCCAGCCTGCGGGCACACAAGCTGAGCCACCAGCTGGTATGGCGTGCCGAGCAGGGCAAGATCGCCCTCTCGGAGCAGGAACTCAATCGCCAGTCGCTGGCCGAGCTGGAAAAAGGGCTTGAAGCGGAACTGACCCGCGAACAGCTGGCCAACGCCTCGGCCCTGCTGCTGGAGAAGATTGGCGAGCTGATGGACGAAGCGATTGCCGCCGCCGGTGTGCAGCCGGATCGCATCTTCGTCACCGGCGGTAGCGCCCGCTCACCGCTGATCGCCAGCTTTATCCGCCAGAAGCTCCCGTCCATCCCGCTTGAAGGGGGCGATGACTTCGGCTCGGTGGCTGCCGGTCTCGCCCGTTATGCCGAGCGGCTGTTCGCCAACTGATCCCTGAGATAGCGTAAATTGATGGCAACATCACCCGTGTGTTGCCATTAAGCGACAGTCGTGCGGGACAAGGGACGACAGAAGCGGTCGGTCGTCCCCTCTCCCGCCCTGCTCCCGACTGCCTAAAAAGGGTATTCTTGACGCTCCCCCAACCGGAGCCCCCTCATGCCCAGATTGCCCTTTTTGCTGATCCCCCTGTTACTGCTCGCTGGCTGCAGCTCGACCGCCTTTGTTCAGCAAGATCTGCAACACCACCACTGGGTTCTGAGCAAACTGGATGGCCAACCGATCGAGGCCCCCCGCGACAATCCCCCCGATTTCGAGATCAGCGAGCACTTCACCGTCAACGGTATCGCCGGTTGTAACCGCTACTTCGGTCAGGGCCATCTGGAAGATGACAAGCTGTGGGTCACCAGTCTGGGCAGCACAGAAATGGCCTGCATGCCGCCGCTGGACACCATAGAACAGGCCGTGCTGACCACTCTAACCGAGGGGGCGACCTTGAGCGGTACCAGTCAGAACCTGATCCTGCAGGGCAAACAGCACCGTTTGGAATACACCTTGCGCGACTGGGTGCTCTAGCGCCCGCAATCCCCATCACAAAGCCGCATCACAAACAGGAACATGTTGTCCGGCTGTGGCACAATATGAGGCAGAGTTCGCAACGGAGGCTGCCTCAGCCATGTCGATGGATCGCCTGTTTGACAAGATCAAACAACTCCCCACTATTCCCAAGCTGCTGCACGAGTTGATGCAGAGCTTCAACGACGAGAATGCCCGCATCGACGAGATTGCGGCCAAGATCGCCATGGATCAGGTGATCAGCGTCAAGGTGCTGCGGATGGCCAACTCGGCCGCCCTGCGCCGGGGCAACGAAGTTACCTCCATCGAACAGGCGGTGATCCGGCTCGGCTTCAACCGGCTGCGCTCCGTGGTGGTCGCCTCCGGCATCATCGGCACTTTCAAGGCCCCGCCCAGCTTCGACAAGAACAAGTTCTGGACCGAGACCTTCCAGGTCGCCACCATCGCCAAAACCCTGGCACAGGAGACCAAGGCACTGGATCCCGAGACCGCCTTTACCTGCGCCCTGATCCACAACATCGGCGAACTGCTTATCCAGAGCACCTTGCCGGAGGAGGCCGAGCTCATCAACATGGCGATCCAGAACGGCAGCAGCCGGGTCGAGGCCCAGCGGGAGATGCTGGGCTACGACTATGCCCAGCTTGGTGCCGAGCTGGCGCGGCGCTGGAACCTCTCCGAGGCCTTCGTTGATGCCATCTCCCAGCAGCTTGACCCGCTCTCCCACGATCCGGTCAGCAAGGAGGCGGTGCTGATCCGCCTCGCCGTGTTTATCTCCTTCGCCTGGAACGCGGGCGTGCCTGCCCAGGCCATCATCGCCCGCTTCCCAAAACCGCTCGCCGATCAGCTGGGACTGGATCCCAAGTCGCTGGCAGGCCAGCTCGAAACACTGCATGAACAGGGTAATGCCCTCGCCGATCTTCTGACTCAATAAGCATCATGACCCATCCGTTTCTGTTTCATCCCCAGGTGGCGCCCTGGTTCAAAGAGAGCGCCGACGCACTGCAATTGACCCTCTTTAGCGAGCTGGATGCACCGATCCGCGAGGTGTGGCTGCGCCACGAGCCGGATAACGAGGAGTACCTGATCCCGATGACGGCAGTCTCCACCCGCGATCGGCTGCAGGTGTGGCAGGCGACTCTGCCGCTCATCAAGGGACAGGATATCCACCTCTACAGCTTCAAGTGCCTCACCGACGAGGAGCAGTGGTGGCTGCACGGTGCGGGCGTCAGCGCGTCCATGCCGCCACGGGAACAGCATTTTCGCTTCAACAGCCTGCACCAGCCACCGGCCTGGGTGCAGGATCAGGTGTTCTACCAGATCTTCCCCGACCGTTTCTGCAACGGCGATCCGTCGCTGAGCGTCAAGCATCACGAGTACGAATATCGCGGCAAAGCGGTGATCAGCAAGGCGTGGGGCGAGCCGGTCAGTCGCCACGAAGAGGGCCACGGCGCCTGCGAATTTTACGGTGGCGATCTGGCGGGGATCGATGCCAAGCTCCACTACCTGCAATCTCTCGGGGTGACGGCGCTCTACCTCAACCCCATCTTCGATTCGCCGAGCAACCACAAGTACGACACTCAGGACTACTTCAAGGTGGATGCCCACCTCGGCAGCAACGAGCAGTTCGCCGAGCTGACCCGCAACCTGCACCAGCGCGGCATGAAGATCATCCTCGATGCAGTGGTCAACCACACCTCTACCGAGCACCCCTGGTTCTGCCCGCCACTGGGAGCCCAGAGCAACCCGGACTCCCCGTGGCGCAGCTTCTACACCTTTGACAAAGAAGGGGATTATGTCAGCTGGAAGGGCATTCGCAGCCTGCCCAAGCTCGACTTCTCCTGCGAGAAGGTGCAAGACGCCGTCTATCGGGCCGACGACGCCATCCTCCGTTACTGGATGCGCGCCCCCTACCAGATCGATGGCTGGCGCTTTGACGTCATCCACATGCTGGGTGAGCGCGGCACCGCCGAAGGCAACCGCAGCCATGTACGCGCCATTCGCGGGGCAGTGAAGCAGGAGAACCCGGAAGCCTATGTGCTCGGCGAACACTTCTTCGAGGCGAGCCAGTGGCTGCAAGGGGATCAGGAGGATGGCGCCATGAACTACTATGGCTTCGCCCACCCGGTCCGCGCCTTCCTTGCGGGGCAGGATATCGCCTACCACCCCATCAAGATCAGCGCCGAAGAGCTGGATCGCTGGCTCAAGCTGGCGCGGGCCCACATCCCGTTCAAGAACCAGCTGGCACAGTTCAACCTGCTGGACAGCCACGATACCGCCCGCTTCCTCCATCTGCTGGGTGAAGACAAGCAGCGAATGCAGCTGGCCGCCACCCTGCTGCTCACCTATATCGGTGTACCCTCCATCTACTACGGCGATGAAGTGGGGCTCTCCGGCGGCAACGATCCGGACTGCCGCCGCTGCTTCCCGTGGGATACCACAGACTGGGATCACGTGCTGCACGACCACTATCGTCGGCTGATCCAGATCCGCCGCCAGCGCCCCTCCCTGCGCCGTGGCGATATCCAGACACTCTACGCCGGGCCCCACAGCTATGTGTTCGCCCGTACCCTGCAGAGCGATCAGGTGGTGGTGGCCTGCAACCGCCACCCGAGCGAGCCGCGCACCATCAGCCTGCCCCTGTGGCAGACCGCCAGCCCCGCCAGCCGTTTCACCGATGCCTTCAACGGTGAGAAGTTTGAAGTGGTGCAGGGCGAGGTGCAGCTCACCATCCCTGCCAACTCGGCCCGGGTGCTGATCTCCAGCTGAGTGGGCAACTGACATGCTGAAAAACAAAACCGGAGCCCAAGGTTCCGGTTTTTTATTCCGTTCAATCCACCATGACGTTTGGCTCTTTGCCTGCCGCCATCAGTAGTTGATGCTGACGTAGGGCACTTCCGGCACCTGCCAGCGCTGCTTGAGGTAGACGGTGAGCACGAAGAAGAAGTTGGCCAGCAAATTGGCGAAGCGATAGAGAATGGGATCGAAGGCCACCCCGCTCTCTTCCAGCCGGACCAACAGCCGCACCACCTTCTTGCTGCCGCAGCGGCACAGGTGGAGGGTGGGAATGGGCTGCGGCCCCTGTGGCAGCACAAAACCGGTAACGCTGCCGCGACTCGCCTCGTTGTAGTGGTCGTAACGGGCCTTGAGCCACTCAAGGTCTGCATCGAAGATCCCCAGCTTGCCGCGTACCGAGCCGTTTAGGTTGTAGATAAGTCGCTGCAACGCCGCGAGATCCACCAGCATGGGCTCGGTATCGGCATCCGGCGCAAGGTGTGACAGCACGGCCCCGACCTGACAGCAGAGCTCGTCGGTGGCGATTTCAAAATCACATTTGAGCGAGGTTTCGAAGATAAAGGGGTAGCAGAGCTCGCGCTTGTCTCTTGGCTTCTTGGGGTTCATGGGGCAACCGGATTGGAGAAAAGGCCAGTTTGCCAGCCCCGGGAAGGGCTGGCAAACGGCAGGTTATGGCTTGGGTTGCGTGCTGGCGGCTCAGACGCCCTTGCCGGCAGGCTCGGTGGACGGCTGGAACTGGTTGATCATCCGCAGCGCCTCCAGCATCCGCTGGTTGAAGCTGGTGAAGCGATCGACCTGTGCCGGTTCCCCTTCCCCTCTCGCGGCCAGCACGGCCGGGGTCAACGCCTGTTGTTGGGCTGGGGGCAGTAGGCTATCCGCCTGTTTCTGCACCTGATCCAACTTCGGCAGATAGTCGGCAAACGGCTTGATAAGATCCTGCAGGGAGTGCGCCCCCTGATAGGTCTGGCTCAGCTTGACGCTCTGCTTGAGCTTGAGGGAGTAGGAGGCCAACTGGCTGTCATCCAGTTTCAGCTCGCCCGCCTTGTCCAGCAGATCCTCGAAGTTGCCGGAGAAGAAGCTCCCCGCCAGCTCGTCGATCCCTTTGACCAGCTTGCCGATGGACTCCATCTCGTCGCTGCTGAGATCTCCCTCCAGCGAGAAGCTGAAGCTCTGGCTCGACTTGAGGCTGAACTGGCTGCCGCTCTCGCTGCTCTGGGACTTGGTCTGCCAGCTGTCGTTAAAGCGCAGCACCACCTTGTCACCATCCTTGGTCTGGATCTCCAGATACCCCTGCTGGCGACTGGCCATCTCGGCCTGTCCCATGTCGGTCGGAGAGACCTTGCCGAAGAACTCCTTCTCGAACTCCTCGAGCCCTTTCTGGATCAGCTTGTAGCTCTGATCGATACCGGTTTTGATATCGTCGTTGTCAGTCGCCCACTTGCCGAGCTGCTTCTTCGCCTCCTCAAAGCCCTTGTCGACCCCCTTGCGGGCCTGCTCCATCATCCCGGTCAGGTCGTCGTCAGATTTGCCATCGGCCCGTGCGGCACCAAGCCGCCCGGTCACGAACTGCAGCACGTTGTCCGCCACCGACTGGAAGTCGAACAGGGTCTCCGGGGTGATCTCCTCGGGCTCTTTCACCTTCGGAGCCTGATAGCCCTGGCCGTTGATCTCCAGCGAGAACTGCAACGCCTGCTGGATCAGCACCTGCGCCCACTTGGGCGGCTTGTGCAAGGAGACCTCCTCCTCGCTCTTGACCTGTTTCTGCTCCGCCTGTTGGGGCGATTTGGGAGAAACACCCACTCCCTTGGGTTGGGCTGCGCCCACGCCTTCGATCTGCATAATGTGTCCTCCCACCATGCCTGTAGATCAGCTATCGGCCTGACTGAACACTTCTTGACCACAAAATGCTGGACAATCTGCGGCTGGCTTTTAAAATCGGGCCCCTTTGGGTGGCCTGTTGCCTTCCCCCGATTTCGACCCGGCCCGGCCGGTGTGCATGTGAGGTATTTATGACCCAGTCCCAACAGCCTTCCGCGAACGCTCCGGCGCCTAGAACCGCGGCCGACTATCAGGCCCAACTCGACGAAAAGCGCGCTCGCCTCACCGAGCTGTTTGCCGGCTTCACCCTCCCGGCGCTGGAAGTGCACAGCTCGCCGGCGGAGTACTACCGGATGCGCGCCGAATTTCGCATCTGGCACGAAGGGGATGACCTCTTCCACTGCATGTATGCCCCGGCGACCAAAGAGATCATCAAGATAGACCACTTCCCCACCGCCAGCCGCCTCATCAACCAGTTGATGCCGCTGCTGCTGGAGGGGCTGCGCCCACACCCGGTGCTGCGCCGCAAGCTGTTCCAGATTGACTACCTCTCCACCCAGTCCGGCCAGATCATTGTCAGCCTGCTCTATCACCGCAAGCTGGAAGCAGAGTGGCAACAAGCCGCCGAAGCGCTGCAGGCCGACCTGCGCGCCAAGGGGTTCGAGCTACAGCTGATTGGCCGCGCCCACAAGCAGAAGATCTGTCTGGGGGATGACTTCGTCATCGAACAGCTCAACGTGGCGGGTCGCCAGCTCATCTACAAGCAGGTGGAGAACAGCTTTACCCAGCCCAACGCCGCCATCAACGAGCAGATGCTGGCCTGGGCGCTGGATGTGACCAAGGGGAGCGAAGGGGACCTGCTGGAGCTCTATTGCGGCAACGGCAACTTCTCCATCGCGCTGGCGCAGAACTTCCGCAAGGTGCTGGCCACCGAAATCGCCAAGCCGAGCGTCGACTCCGCCCAGTTCAACATCGCCGCCAACGGCGTCGACAACCTGATCATCCTGCGCATGTCGGCCGAGGAGTTCACCATGGCGATGCGTGGCGAGCGGGAGTTCAACCGCCTCAAGGGGGTCGATCTCAAGAGCTACCAGTGCAACACCATCTTCGTCGACCCGCCCCGCGCCGGTCTCGACGATGCCACCGTCAAGCTGGTGCAGGAGTACGACAACATCCTCTACATCTCCTGCAACCCCGAGACCCTGCAGGCCAACATGGCCGTGCTGGGCGAAACCCACGAGATCGCCCGTTTCGCCCTGTTCGACCAGTTCCCCTGGACCCATCACATGGAAGCCGGGGTCTATCTGCGCCGCAAGGCCGGTTGATTCAGGCAGACAGGAAAACAACAACAGGGCCGGATGGCCCTGTTTTGTTATTGACTGAACATCGGCCTCACTCCAGCCGGAAGTGACCCACGATCTCCCGCAGCCGGTCGTAGGTCTGCTGCATCGCCGCAGAGCTGGCGACCGTCGCTTCGCCATTGTGGGTCAGCTGGCGGATCACTTCGGCGATGGCGCTCATGTTGCGATTGATCTCTTCGGCCACCGCGCTCTGCTGTTCCGCCGCCGTGGCGATATGGCTGATGAGATCGTTGATCTCCACCACTTCTCCCGCCATTAGATCCAGCGACTCGTTGACCCTGGTGGTGTTCTCGGCCGCCCCCTGACAGCTCTGCTTGGTGTTGCCCATGGCATCCACCACCGTTTGAGTGCCCCGCTGCAGACTGGCCAGCATGGTCTGGATCTCGGCTGTGCTCTGCTGGGTGCGGGCCGCGAGGGAGCGCACTTCGTCTGCCACCACCGCAAAACCGCGCCCCTGTTCCCCGGCGCGGGCCGCCTCGATGGCGGCGTTGAGGGCCAGCAGGTTGGTCTGTTCGGCAATGCTGCCGATCACCCCGAGCACAGAGCCAATCTGCTGCACATCCTGCTGCATCGCCTCGATGGAGCGGGCAGTGGCTTCCACTTCATCCACCAGCGCCATCACGCTGGCCATCGCCTGATCCACCACCTGACGGGACTGGCTCGCCAGCTGCTGACTCTGGCCGGTGAGTCGGGCGGTGCTGGCCGCACTCTCGGAGACGGAGACCGCGGTGCTGCTCATCTCGTTGATGGCGGTCACCACCTGCTCGGTCTCGCGTACATGGTCCGCCAGCAGGGACTGGGCGGCGCCGGTCTGGCTGGCCAGCTCCTCGATGCCGCTGTTGAGCTGGCCGCTCGCCTGTCGCACCTCCCCCATCATCTCCTGCAACCGTTCGATAAAACGGTTGATCCCGGCCGAGATCTGACCGAGGTCATCCTTGCTGGTCACCGCCAGCCGGCGGGTGAGATCGCCGCTGCCGCGAGAGAGCTCCAGCACCAGATCCCGCAACGAGAGAATGGGGCGATAGGCCACGTTGAGCGCCAGTATGGCCAGCACCATCACCACGATCGCCACGCCGCACAGCGCCATGATGATCTGGCCGTTGAGGCCCCTAGTCATGGCCCGGATGTAGTCAAGGTCGATGTAGCCGGTCAGCGTCCAGCTGCTGCCACGAATATCCAGCTGGTTGGGACGCGCTTCGCTCTCCCCCTGCGGCTTGCTGTCATAGAGGTTGTTGCCCTGACTGTCGGCCAGCGTAAAGTAGCGGCCATCGCCACTCATCTTCTCCAGCAGGCTTTTGAACTCGCTCATGTCGAGGTAGTAGAGATAGGCGGAATCGGCACCGCGCGGCACCAGAATGGAGATGACCGGCTTGCCATCCACCTGTTGCAGCGGGCTGACGGTGATCTGGTTGTTGGCGGCGGGGATCAGCTTGCGCAGGGCATCGACTTTGGCGCTGTCGTTGATGACCCCGCTCACGTCGAAGGCCATATCGCCGATCACCTTGACGATGTTGTGAAAGCCGGTCTCTTGCAGAGTTTTCTTGACGTTGGTCACCCCGAAGTTGAGGTTGGCGGCCAACAGGATTTTCTGATTGATGTCGCTGGCCAGCTTCTCTTTGACCAGGGTGATCTGCTCGGTGATGTTGTGGGTGGCCTGAGTGCGAATGTAGCCACTGATGAAGTGATTCACGCTGAGCCCGGCGGTGCCGATGGTGACCAGAATGGCCAGTAGCAGCAAGAGGTAAATCTTGACCTTGAATGGCATGGGTTCCCTCCAGAAGAGAGGGCTGACAACGCCAACCCTCTCTGCCAATCGTTATTTCTTCTTGGCGTACTTCATGGAGTCCAGGGCCACCGCCAGAATGATGATGCCGCCCTTGATGATGAACTGCCAGTAAGGGCTGACGCCGATATAGGTCAAGCCATAGTTGATCAGGGTGAAGATAAGTACGCCGGTGATCACACCCGCGACCGTTCCCACCCCGCCGGCAAACGACACGCCGCCCACCACGCACGCCGCGATGGCATCCAGCTCGTACATGAAGCCGAGGTTGTTGGTGGCGCTACCGATCCGGCCCGCTTCCAGCATGCCGCCGAAGGCGTAGAAGACCCCTGCCAACGCGTAGATCATTACCAGATTGACCGCCACATTGACGCCGGAGACCTTGGCCGCTTCCGGGTTGCCGCCGATGGCAAAGATATTCTTGCCAAAGCGGGTCTTGTTCCACAGCACCCAGACGAACACGCTGGCGATGGCCGCATAGAAGGTGAGATAGGAGAGCTTGAATCCTCCTATCCGGATAAACCCTTGGGCGAAGCTGGAGAAGCGAGGGTCAAACCCGGCCACCGGCGAGGCCCCGACCGAGTCAAAGTAGAGGGAGTTGATACCGTAAACGATGATCATGGTGCCCAGAGTGGTAATGAACGGGGTGACGTTCAGGTAGGCCACGATGAGGCCGTTAACCAGCCCGATCAGCGCCCCCACCACACACACCAGCAGGATCACCGCAGGAATGGGCACCTCCCCCAGCGTCGGGAACACCTTGTTGACGTTGGTCAGCGCCTGCAACATGGTTGCTGCTATGAGTGCCGCCAGACCAACCTGACGACCGGCCGAGAGATCCGTCCCCTGAGTGATGATGATGCCCGCCACCCCCAGCGCTATGATGACCCGCACCGAGGACTGGGTCAGGATGTTGCTGAAGTTGGTGAGGCTCAGGAAGGAGGGCTCCTGGATCACGATGACCATGAGCAGCACCAGCAGCACCAAATAGATGGCGTTTTCCTTGAGCGCCTGCATCAGATTGAAATTTTTAGCCGACTCCATAAATGTCTTCCTGTCTCTAGAGGTACAGAGATGCCAGGCGCAGTATCTCGCTCTGGTCAGTTTCTTTGGTATTGACGATCCCGGCGACCCGGCCATTGCTCATCACCATGATGCGGTCGGTGATCCCCAGCAATTCCGGCATCTCTGACGAGATGATGATGATCCCCTTGTCCTTCTTCGCCAGCTCCAGGATGAGCTGGTAGATCTCGAACTTGGCCCCGACGTCGATGCCGCGGGTGGGCTCGTCGAGCATCAGGATCTCCGGCTGGGTCAGCAGCCAGCGACCGATGATCACCTTCTGCTGGTTGCCCCCGGAGAGGGAACCGATCTGGGTCTGCTGGGTCGGCGTCTTGACCCGCATGGAGTCGATCACCCACTGGGTATCGCTCTTCATCTTGTTGTCGCTGAGCAGCCCCATGGAGCCCTTGTAGCTGTCCATGTTGGCGATCAGGGAGTTGAAGGCGATATCGAGCCGGGAGTAGATACCGGTGGAGCGGCGCTCTTCCGTCACCAGCGCAAAGCCGTTGCGGATCGCTTCGTGGGCGTTGTGGTTGGCCACCTCTTTGCCGTGCAGCTTGATGCTGCCCTGACTGCGATCGCGAATACCGAACAGGGTCTCGACGATGTCGGTGCGCTTGGCCCCCACCAGTCCGGCGATGCCGAGGATCTCCCCCTTGTGCAGGTTGAAGGTGATGTCCTGAATGGAGGGCTGGTTCTTCGCCGTCAGGTGTTCGATCTCGAGGATCACCTCTTTCGGCTGGTTGGTCTTTTCCGGGAAACGCTGGGTCAGTTCACGGCCGACCATCATGCCGATGATCTGATCCATGGTCATGCCCTTGAGCGGCTGGGTTGCCACCCACTGGCCATCCCGCAATATGGTGATCTCGTCACAGAGCTGGAAGATCTCCTCCATCTTGTGAGAGATGTAGACGATGCCGCACCCCTTCTCCTTCAACTTGTTGATGATCTTGAAGAGGTGGTTCACCTCTTTCTCGGTCAGCGAGGAGGTGGGTTCGTCCATGATGACGATCTTGGCGTCGTAGGAGAACGCCTTGGCGATCTCGATCATCTGCATCTGGGAGACCGACAGGGTCGCGACCTTCACCTTGGGGTCGATGTCGATATCCAGCTCATCGAAGATGCGCTTGGTGTCGTCATACATCTTGCCGTGGTCGATAAACCACCCCTTGGTGGGGTAGCGGCCGAGCCACATGTTGTCCATCACGGTACGCTGCAACACCAGGTTGAGCTCCTGATGCACCATGGAGACGCCATTTTCCAGCGCCTCTTTCGAGGAGGTGAAGTTGATCTCCTGCCCCTTGAAGAAGATCTTGCCCTGATCCTTCTCGTAAATGCCGAACAGGCACTTGAGCAGTGTGGATTTTCCCGCTCCGTTCTCGCCCATCAACGCATGCACAGAATGAGGACGGACCCGTAAATTGACATTATCGAGTGCCTTGACGCCGGGAAAGCTCTTACTGACGTCAATCATCTCCAACAGCCATTCTGATTGTTGCTGTGTTGTCATATCAGCCATCACATCTGGTTGAAAAAAGGGCAAGGGGATCTCCCTTGCCCTGGAGGAGGGAATTACTCGAATTGGGACAGGTTGTCTTTATCCACACCGACGTAGGCAACACGTACTACCTTGTCGACGATATTCCACTTGGTACCTTCACCGGCCGGTTTGCCTTCAGCCAGGTTCTTGGTCAGCTCGAAGGTGGCTTTGGCCTGGTTGGCCGCATCGTTCAGCACGGTACCCGCCATGGCACCGCTCTTGACCATGGCCAGCGCTTCCGGCAGCGCATCGACGCCGAATACCGGAATGGCAGTCTTGCCCTGGGCTTTCAGTGACTCGACTGCACCCATTGCCATGCCGTCGTTGTTGGCGATGACCACTTCGATCTTGTTGGCGTTGGGGCCGGAGATCCAGGCATCCATCTTGTCTTTCGCCATGGCGGTATCCCACATACCGGTATCCATGTGCAGTTGCTCGGTCTTGACGCCGCCATCGTTCAGGGTCTTGACCACGTAGGAGGTGCGCGCTTCCGCATCCGGGTGGCCCGGCTCCCCTTTCAGCAGCACGAACTGGATCACGCCATCCTTGTTCAGATCCCACTCCGGATGGGCTTTCCAGTGTTTGGCAATCAGCTGACCCTGGATGATCCCTGACTCCTTGGAGTCGGTGCCCACGTAGTAGGCCTTGTCGTAGCTGGCCAGATCGGTAGCGCTTGGCTCCTTGTTGTAGAAGACCACCGGGATATCTTCGCCACGGGCTTTCTCAATCACCACCGGTGCCGCAGCCGGGTCAACCAGGTTGATGGCCAGCGCCTTCACCCCTTTGGCCAGCAGCACGTCGATCTGGTCGTTCTGCTTGGACTGGTCGTTCTGGGAGTCGTTCATCAGCAGTTCCACCCCCGGAGTGGCTGCCGCCTCCTTCTCGATGGCCTTGCGCACGACCGCCATGAAGTTGTCGTCGTACTTGTAGACGGTTACCCCGATACGGGTGTCAGCCTGGGCATTGGCTCCAGCCATCATGCCCATCAGCAGGGCGGCAACTGTGGTCAGTTTTTTCATTATGTGTGCTCCGATGTGTCTATCTGTGTTGTAGGGTGGCGAGCAATTGAGCAAGCGCCAATCAATGTAATCAGTTTGTTGTCATTTCTTCTGTGATCATGACGACAAAATGAAAACGTTTACACTCTGTTACATTGAAACTTTATATTTATTTTTCAAATACATATAAATAAAAATCAGATTTGAGACTCAATCTTTCCCACAGCATTGAGGCTAGTCGTTACTGGTCTGTTGTCAAAATGGCGCACTGGCTAGACAGTCGCTTCAATAGCTGGATTAGCGGAGAGTGCAGCCCCAACGGTAACGACGCTCGAGCAGTTGATACTCGGGACGCACGCTCTGGCTCCAGGAGTCATCACCGCCCACCCCCATATGGGCGCCATCGAGGCAGACCCACAGCCCCTCTTCGGCCACCAGATCGCTCTGGTGACGAGCAACGGCCAGCTGTTGCTGACTGAAGCGGCTGGCACTGAAATGGAAGGTGCCGCTCACCGTCGTGCTGCCCAGCTGCAGCTGACGGGTATCGCAGCGCAAGCCGTTGTCACTCGGGAAAATGTAAGGGGTGTGCATGGCCTCCAGCGGCAGGCTCCAGCGCCCCAGATCAGCGCCCAGCAGACGATCCGGATAGTTCTCGTGAGGGCCGCGTCCCAACCATTCGGCTCGCGCCGGTACCTCGGCCAGATGAAGCAGCAGGCCAATCCGCGGCAGCGACGGCAGCACCTGTGCCAGCTCGGTCTCTATCTCGAGGCTCATGGCGCCATCGTCGGTAAAGTGATGATGCCAGTGACTCACCAGCAGCAGCTCATCGTGGTGGAAGTAGCCATGACTAACCCGGATATCCGCTCCGGCGACCGCGATCCCCAGACAGCGGTGCTGCCACTGACCGAGACCACAGCCCTGCCAGCGGGCAATCCAGGAGTTGGGGTCAGCGTGATCCGCTTCGCTGGTGCCGATGTCGTTATCGAGCGGCGCGCGGTAGAAGTGATCCATGATCGGCGCCAGCAACTGCTCCTGCCCCGATTTTTGCCAACTGGTGATGCGACCGCTCTGCTTGTCGAGCCACCACTGGCTGTTAGCGGCGGTGATCCGCCAGCCATCCGGCTGCTCGCTCAGGGTGGCGGCAGCGACCGGCGCTGGCAGGGCAAGGTGAGTCGGCAGGGTGAACTGCTGACGGGCGACCTTGTGATCTGCCTGCGACCAAGGGGTGGCCTGCGGCTGAACGATGGCCAGATCGAGCCAGGCCAGTGAACCTGCCGCAAAGGGGGGCAACGCCTCGCTCAGGGTCAACTCGACCACCCCTTGTGGCGCCAGCTCAAGGGAAACCTCCCCCTGCTGCTGCACATGGCCGTTCTCACACAGCTGCCAGCAAAGCCGCTCGTTGTCGGTTTCCCGAAACAGGTATTCGCTCTCGATCCGCACCCGCAGCGGGGTGTGCTCAAGCAGGCTGAAGCGGAACGGCTGCTGGGCACGTTTTGCCTCGCACAGGGTGGGATGGGGGGTGCGATCCGGGAACAGCAGGCCGTTGCAGCAGAACTGGCGATCGTTTTGCACATCACCGAAGTCGCCGCCATAGCCCCAGTAGTGGCGACCATCTGCGGTGTATTTGTCGAGCCCCTGATCGACCCAATCCCAGACAAACCCGCCTTGCAGACGTGGATGATCGCGAAACGCCTGCCAGTAGTGGGCGTAGCCCCCCAGGCTGTTGCCCATGGCGTGGGCATATTCGCAGAGGATCAGCGGCCGGTGCTCGCCGGGCAGGCCGATCCACTTGGCCAGCGCCCACTTGGGCACCGCCGGGAAGGGCTGATCCTGATGGGTTCTGGCATACATGGGGCAGATGATGTCGGTCGCCGGGGTATCGGCCCCGCCCCCCTCGTACTGCACCGGACGGCTCGGGTCGCTGCGCTTGATCCAGCCATACATGGCATCGTGGGCCGGGCCGTACCCCGACTCATTGCCCAGCGACCAGATGATGATGGAGGGGTGGTTGAAATCCCGTGCCACCATGCGGGTGGCCCGCTCCAGAAAAGCGTTGCTCCAGGCGGGATCCCGCGCCAGCCGCCCCATCGGGGTCATGCCGTGGGTCTCCAGATTCGCCTCGTCCACCACATAGAGACCGAGCCGATCGCAGAGGCGATAGAAATCGGGGTGGTTGGGATAGTGGGAGCAGCGCACCGCATTGAAGTTGTGCCGCTTCATCAGCAGCAGATCCCGCTCCATGGTGGCGCGATCGATGGCATAACCCTTGGCGGGGTGGTGTTCATGACGGTTGGCACCGCGAACAAGCAGCGGCTGCCCGTTGACCCGCAGCAGGCCGCCACGGATCTCCACTGTCCGAAAGCCCACATCGCACGCTTCGCTCTCGATGGCCTGGCCCTGCTCGTCCAGCAAGGTCAGGGTCAGACGATAGAGATGGGGCGTCTCGGCGCTCCACTTGCGCGGCGCAGCCACATCGATCCACAGCTCGGCGCGATCGTCATACGCACCTTTTTCATCAATGGCTTGGGTGCCGATCGGCTGGCGCATGGTCACAACCCGCTCGCCACCGTCATAGAGATTGGCCTCCACCGACAAACCGGCCCCATTAGCCACCTGCAATGCAATCTTGAGACGACCGTCCCGATAGCAGGCATCCAGCTCGGGTGTCACCCGCATATCCATAAGATGGCGGGACGGTTTGTGCAGCAGGCTGACGGAGCGGAAGATCCCCGACAGCCACCACATATCCTGATCTTCCAGATAGGAGCCGTCGGACCAGCGCAGCACCAGCACCGCCAACCGGTTGCGACCGCTCTGCAGATATGGGGTCAGATCGAATTCGGCGGGCAGGCGACTGTCCTGGGAGTAACCTACCCAGCGGCCGTTGCAGAAGAGGTGGAAGGCACTGCTCACCCCGTCGAAGATGATCCGGCTCTGTCCGCTTACCAGCCAGTCGGCGGGCAGTTCGAACTCGCGGGAGTAGCAACCGGTGGGGTTCTCTGCCGGCACCCGGGGCGGATCGCAGGGAAAGGGGTATTTGATATTGGTGTAGATGGGGCCATCGGTGAGCGGCCGCGCAGCCGGATAGGCGGCATCCAGCTGCCAGTTACCCGGCACTGTAATGGGGCAAGCATCCACCAGATCCTGCGCCAGCCAGCTCTCGGGCACCAATTCGGGAGCAGCAAAGAAGGAGAAGCGCCACTCGCCATCGAGCAAGAGACGGGAGGAAGAGGCCAGATCACCCCTGGCATCCGTTTCGCTGCGCCAGCTGAACATGGGGGTATGGGCTGCCAGCCGGTTTACCGACGTAATAGCCTGAGTCTGCCAATCCTGACGCGCCACTATCTCCCTGAGCATTCACTCTCTCCCTGCTGATTGGAAAACGTATTCAGTCTAGAGAAGTATGACGCAGGGAACGGCGATCTCGCTCACACAGATGTAAACGATTACACTAATTTTGTTAAGTAAAGCGGAGTAAAAATGATTAAAAATAGGTAAAACAATAACTGTGCAAGAAATGGCCCCGAACAGGGCCGCAAAAGGGGGCTATCCGGCCCGAACCGGTGCCACCGAGTGGCGATTGATCAGGGTGGGGGTATAGATCCTGCTCTGGGTCGCGTCACTCTCCCCCGCCGCCAGCTGAATGGCCAGCTTGGCCGCCTGGGCCGCCATCAGCTCGATGGGATAGCGCATGGTGGAGAGCTTGGGGCGCAAATATCTGGCATAGATAATGTCATCGAAGCCCACCACCGAGACCTCCTCCGGCACTCGCAGGCCGTTATCCGCCAGCACTGAGATGGCGCCCGCCGCCATGGCATCGTTATAGGCAACTACGGCGGTCACCTTGAGCCCCTTGGCCAGCAGGTTAAGCATGGCGCGCTCGCCCCCCTCCTCGTTCGGCGTGCCACTCTCGATAAGCTCGGGATCGGCTGCCAGCCCAGCCTCCATCAACCCATCCTGATAACCCTGCAGGCGCAAGGTGGCATCCTCGATGGCGTGATCCGAGCTGATAAAGGCGATATGGCGGTGACCCAGTTCGATCAGGTGGCGAGTCGCCGTAGCCGCACCCAGCCGATTGTTGAGGGCGATGCAGCGTCCCTTGAGGGCCGGAATATCGCGGTTGATCAGCACCATACCGGGCACCCGCATGGCGTAATCGTACAGTTCCTCGTCGCTCAGCGCCTTGCTGTGCACCACCAGCGCCTCGCAACGCTTGCCGATCAGCAGCTCGATAGCCTCACGCTCCTGACGCGCCTTGTGAAAACCGTTACCCATCAGCAGGTGAAGGTTCTGCTCGACGGCCACGCCGGAGACCCCCTTCACCAGTGCACCGAAGAAGGGATCGGCTACATCACCGACCACCACCCCCATGGTGTCGCAAGTCTGGCTAACCAGTGCCCGCGCGTTGGCGTTGGGGGTGTAGCCCAGTTCGGCCATGGCCTTCTGCACCACTTCGCGAGACGCAGCGCTGGCCTTGGGGGAGTTGTTCATCACCCGTGAAACCGTTGCCACCGACACATTGGCCAAACGGGCGACATCCTTGATGGTGCTCATGCTGTTTTCACTTCTTTCACTGTGCAATAGAGCGCCATTATACCCAGCAAACCCATTGAAAACAGGGGTGAAACGTATATCTGCCGTCAGGATGACCATAAAAACAGTGTAATCGTTTACACCATTTTGCAAGCAAGCTCACAGTTTGGTCGCCACACCCTCGGCTAGACTCCTTCCAGACACTTTTCAGTGGAGAGCAAGATGAACGTTCTGGTCACCGGCGGCTGCGGATATATCGGCAGCCACACCTGTCTGGCCTTGCAAGCGGCAAGCATGAATCCCGTGGTGGTCGACAACCTCGGCAACAGCAAACGCAGCGTGCTGGCCCGAGTCGCAGCCATCAGCGGCCAACAACCCGTTTTCTATCAAGGAGATATTCGCGATGCCGCCCTGCTGGACCGGATCTTCGCCGAGCAGCAGATCGATGCAGTGATCCACTTTGCCGCCCTCAAAGCGGTCGGTGAATCGACCCGCATTCCACTGGATTACTACGAGAACAACCTCGGCGGCACCCTCACCCTGCTGCAAGCGATGAAGCGGGCCAATGTGCACAATCTGGTGTTCAGCTCCTCTGCCACCGTCTATGGCGATCCCGCCAGCCTGCCGATCCGCGAGGATTTCCCTCGCAGCGCCACCAACCCTTACGGGCGATCCAAGCTGATCATCGAGGAGATCCTCGAAGATCTGCAGCTGGCCGAGCCCCACTGGAGCATGACCCTGCTGCGCTACTTCAATCCGGTCGGCGCCCACGAATCGGGCACCATGGGTGAAGACCCGCAGGGGATCCCCAACAACCTGATGCCCTATATCACCCAGGTCGCTATTGGCCGTCGCGACTGCCTGTCTGTCTTTGGAAACGATTACCCCACCCCGGACGGCACCGGCGTGCGCGACTACATCCATGTGATGGATCTCGCCGAGGGGCACGTCAAGGCACTGCAACACTGCGCCGGCAAGGGTGGCGTGCACACCTACAACCTGGGCACCGGCCAGGGCCAGAGCGTGTTGCAGCTGGTCGCCGCTTTCTCCAATGCCTGCGGCAAGCCGCTGCCGTTTCGCATCGAACCGCGCCGTCCCGGCGATATCGCCGCCTGCTGGGCTGATCCGGCCAAGGCTGAGCGGGAGCTGGGCTGGCGGGCGACCCGCAACATCGACGCCATGTGCGCCGACAGCTGGCGCTGGCAATCCGCCAATCCGAACGGTTACGAGGAGTAGGCCTGCCTGCTCCCTGTTAATAGACGACCCTATTTTTCAATACCTTATTCAGGAGAGATGATGTTCAACCCCGTCGATCATCCCCATCGCCGCTTCAACCCGCTGACCGGCCAGTATGTGCTGGTCTCCCCCCATCGGGCCAAACGCCCCTGGCAGGGACAGGTGGAGAAGGTGAGTCAGGCCCCCAAACAGGCCCACGATCCCGACTGCTTCCTCTGCGCCGGCAACACCCGGGTCACTGGCGACATCAACCCCGACTACAAGGGCACTTTTGTCTTTACCAACGACTTCGCCGCCCTGATGCAGGATACCCCGGCCGCCGATAGCGCCAGCGATCCCCTGTTGAAACTGGAAGCCGCCCGCGGCACCAGCCGGGTCATCTGCTTCTCGCCGGATCACGGCAAGACCCTGCCCGAGCTGCCGCTACCCGCCATCGAGGGGGTGATCACCACCTGGATGGATCAGGTCGCCGAGTTGTCGGCCCAGTGGCAGTGGGTGCAGGTATTTGAAAACAAAGGGGCCGTTATGGGCTGCTCCAACCCGCACCCCCACGGCCAGATCTGGGGCAGCGATTTCCTGCCCAACGAGATCGCCCGCGAAGAGCAGCACCAGCGCGACTGGCTGGCCGAACATGGCCGCCCCATGCTGCTGGAGTATGTAGAGCGGGAGCTGGCGGATCGCTCTCGCATCGTGGTGGAGACCGAGCACTGGCTTGCCGTGGTCCCCTTCT
Organism: Aeromonas sp. ANP5; assembly: GCF_963870295.1. Taxonomy (NCBI): domain Bacteria; kingdom Pseudomonadati; phylum Pseudomonadota; class Gammaproteobacteria; order Aeromonadales; family Aeromonadaceae; genus Aeromonas; species Aeromonas sp. ANP5. The sequence continues at coordinate 96,232 of NZ_CAWMRY010000015.1, forward strand.
GGGCCGCCTGGCCGTTCGAAACCCTGCTGCTGCCCAAGGCGCACGTCCCCTCCATGCTGAACCTGACTCAGGTCCAGCAACAGGATCTGGCAGTGGCGCTCAAGGAGCTCACCAGCCGCTACGACAACCTGTTCGAGTGCAGCTTCCCCTACTCCATGGGCTGGCACTTTGCCCCGCCCAAATCGGGTTGTCCCGAGGCGTGGCAACTGCATGCCCACTTCTATCCGCCGCTGCTGCGCTCCGCCACCGTGCGCAAATTCATGGTTGGCTTCGAGATGCTGGCCGAAACCCAGCGCGACCTTACCCCCGAGCAGGCTGCCGAGCGGCTGCGTGCCCTGAGCCCCGTTCACTACACCCAGACCAGCCACACCAATGAGGAGGCCTTATGACCCCCAGCCAACGCGTCAGCACCGTTTTTGCCGAGCAATTTGCCAAAGCGCCCGATCTGCTGGTGCGCGCCCCCGGCCGCGTCAACCTCATCGGTGAACATACCGACTACAACGACGGCTTCGTGCTGCCCTGCGCCATCGACTACGAGACCTGCGTTGCCATCGGCCTGCGCGATGACCGGCAAGTGCAGGTGATCGCCGCCGACTACGACAACCAGCGCGACCAGTTCGAACTCGACCAGCCCATCGAGCACCACCCCAGCCAGCGTTGGAGCGACTACATCCGCGGCGTGGTGAAGTATCTGCAGGAGCGCGGTTATGCCCTGCGCGGCCTCGATCTGGTGGTCTCCGGCAACGTGCCGCAGGGGGCGGGGCTCTCCTCCTCTGCCTCGCTGGAAGTGGCCATCGGTCAGGCCTTCAAGGAGGTGCTGGGGCTCGACATCAGCCAGGCCGAGATCGCCCTCAACGGTCAGCAGGCGGAGAACAAGTTCGTCGGCTGCAACTGCGGCATCATGGATCAGATGATCTCCGCCAGCGGCAAAACAGACCACGCCCTGCTGCTCGACTGTCGCTCGCTGGAGACTCGCCTCATCCCCATGCCCAGCGATCTGGCGGTGCTGATCGTCAACTCCAATGTACGCCGCGGTCTGGTGGACAGCGAATACAACACTCGTCGCCAGCAGTGTGAAGAGGCCGCCCGTCACTACGGGGTCAAGGCGCTGCGCGATCTCGATCTGGCCGGACTGGAAGCGGGCAAGGCCGGGTTGGATGAGGCCTGCTACCGCCGTGCCCGCCACATCGTAGGGGAAAACGCCCGCACCCTGGCGGCCGCCGATGCGCTGGCCAGCCACGACCTGACCCGCCTCGGCAAGCTGATGGCCGAGTCGCACGCCGCCATGCGCGATGACTTCGAGATCACAGTGCCCGCCATCGACGGTCTGGTGGAGATCATCAAGGCCAGGATCGGCACAGATGGCGGCGTGCGGATGACAGGTGGCGGCTTCGGCGGCTGCGTGGTCGCCCTGCTGCGCCCGGAGAAGGTGGCCGAGGTGATCGCTGCCGTCGAGGCAGAGTATCCGGCCATCTCGGGCCTCAAGGCCGACTGCTACGTCTGCTCTGCCAGCGCCGGTGCAGGCAAGCTATGAGCAGCGCCATGACGCCATTCGAACTGGAAAACGAGGAGGGGCTGCGCCTGCGCGGCCTCGACTTCGGCGCTACCCTCACCTCCCTCACCCTGCCGGTGGCGGGCAAACGGCGCGAAGTGCTGCTGGGTTGTGCCGACGACGCCTATCCCGCCCAACAGGTGTGGCTGGGCGCGGTGGCGGGACGTTTTGCCAACCGCATCGGCGGTGCCGAGCTGGTGCGTGATGGACAGCACTGGCCGCTGAATGCCAATCAGGCACCCAACTGTCTGCACGGCGGGCAGGCTGGCTTTCATCGCCAGCGTTGGCAGATCAAGGAACTGGAAGCAGATCGGGTCAAGCTGGCGTTGCTCTCCCGAGCGGGGGATCAGGGCTTTCCCGGCAATCTGCGGGTCACCCTGGAGTACCGGCTTGAGCAGAGCGATCTGGTGGTGGATTTCATCGCCAGCACGGATGCCGCTACGCCGGTCAGCCTCACCAGCCACGCTTACTTCAATCTCGATGGGCAAACCGATGGCGGAGATATCCGTGACCACCTCATCAGCATCAATGCCGACCACTTCCTGCCGACCGACCCGAGCGGTTTGCCGATCACCATCACTCCGGTGGATGGGCCATTCGATCTGCGCCAAGAGCGCCTGATTGGCCAGAATTGGCTGAACCATCCCCAGCAGCAACAGGCCAAGGGGTACGATCACGCCTTTGTGCTCAACGGCCCAACGCAAGAGTGGGCTGCTCGCGTGGTATCAGGGGACAGGCAGCTGGCGATGGAGGTCTACACCAACCAGCCCTCGCTACAGTTCTACACCGGAAACTGGCTGGCCAATACCCCGAACCGCAGCGGCCTGTCGCACCGGGATCACGACGGCTTCTGTCTTGAGGCGCAACAGCTACCGGACAGCCCCAATCGCCCCGAGCTGGGCGACCCCTGGCTGCTGCCGGGCGGGCGTTATCACCACCAAACCCGCTACCGCTTTATCCGCGACTGACTTAAAGGTTTCATGATTTTTACATAGCCTCAGCAGTCACTATCGAGCAAGATAAGCCGCCCCGAGACCCTCCCGGGGCGTTTTTACATCAACGAAGTTAAGGATCGTTTGTTCGATGACTGACACTTATAGCCTGCTGGTCGCCTTTATTCTGGGCGTCGTCGAGGGGCTGACCGAGTTCCTCCCCGTCTCCTCCACCGGCCACATGATTATCGTCGGCCATCTGCTGGGCTTTGAAGGGCCCAAGGCTGCCACTTTCGAAGTGGTGATCCAGCTTGGCTCCATCCTCGCCGTGGTCGCCGTCTTCTGGCGCCGCCTGTTTGGCCTGATTGGCATTCACTTCGGCCAGAAGCCGTCCCGGGATCACGCCACCCTGTCGCTGATCCACGTCATCCTCGGCATGCTGCCCGCCATCGTGGTCGGTCTGGCCATCCACAGCTGGATCAAGGCCAACCTGTTTGGTCCGCAGACCGTCATGTACGCGCTGGTCGCGGGGGGCATCCTGCTGATCATCGCCGAGAAGTTCCGCCCGGCCGTCACAGCCGAAACCCTGGATGACATCAGCTACAAGCAGGCGTTCGGCATCGGTCTGTTCCAATGTCTGGCCCTGTGGCCCGGCTTCTCCCGCTCCGGCGCCACCATCAGTGGTGGCATGCTGATGGGGATCAGCCGTCACGCTGCCGCCGAGTTCTCCTTCATCATGGCAGTGCCCATGATGGTGGCGGCCAGCGGGCTTGATCTCTACAAGAGCCGCGATTTCCTCTCGATGGCCGACTTCCCGATGTTTGCCGTGGGCTTTATCACCGCCTTCGTGGTAGCGATGTTTGCGATCAAGACCTTCCTGACATTGATCCGCCGCATCGACTTCATCCCGTTCGCCATCTACCGCTTTATCGTGGCATTCGCCGTCTATCTGGTGTTTGTCGCCTGACCGGCAACCAGCAATCAAATGAAAAAAGGGACCAATCTGGTCCCTTTTTCTATGGCGTCATGGTGCTCAGTAGAGGTGCTGGCTGATGCCATTCAGCAGCCGCGACAACCCTTTGGTGAACTGCACCGGCGCATCCTGCACCGTGTAGCAGAGGCAACCGTCCGGCGTATGCGGGCTGTGGGAGTGGCTGGCATCGCGCCAGATGAAATCTCCCGCCTTGTAAAGGGTATCGCCATCCTGAATATTGCCCGCCAGCAGCAAGGTCAGCTCATAGCCCTGATGGGTGTGCTCGGGGATGCGGCCGCCCGCTTCGATATGGAGCAGGCTGGCGCGTGCCCCCATCTCGTCCAGCGGCAAACTATGCTGACGAATAGCCCCGATATGGCGCCACTTGGGGGAACGATAGCGGGCCAGCACCCGTGGCAAACGGTAGGCCTGACCGGCCACCTCCAGCTCGCCGTGCTGCGTTCGGGGCTGGTCATGTGTTGGCTCGGAGAGGGGTTCTGCCAGCGGCTGGGCCAGAATATCCGCCAGCATGGCGTCGAATCCGGCGTCCAGCGCTACTTCATCGCGGGAGTCCAGCTCGGGCTCTGCTGGCGAGGCAAGATATTGCTGCGCCAGCTCCTCTTCGAATGTCTTCAGGCGGGCAGCACAATCGGGGCAGAGTTCACAGTGGGCGGAGAGCCCCACCGCCAGCGGCAGAGGGAGCTCGTCAGCGGCGAAGGCACGCAGCATAGGGTCGGTCGGATGGGCTTTAATCATGGCCT
>NZ_CAWMRY010000016.1:0-94655 GCF_963870295.1 Aeromonas sp. ANP5
CAATACAGTCATTGCTCGCAGCAGCTTGGTTTGACAGTGAGAATCTGGCAGCCCTTGCAAGGGGCGGTGCTATTTGCGCGGATTGCGTGGATATTGAGGAGGCATACTTGCTGGATGTGAGGCAGCGCCAGAGGAGGGCATTGAGGCCAGTCAGCGGTAGGGCTCGACGTAGGGCCGAGCGTGACTGACGTCAGTGTTTAAATCGGTAACAAATAAAATGGGAAGATGCCCAGGCATCTTCCCTTTCTGGTGATTTGAGGTAGCGGCTTTTGCAGGATCAGCCGTGTTGGCGGCGGTCGTTGGCCTGGGCGAGCAGCATGCGGCTTTCACGCAGGAACTGGTCGGCATGCTCACCGAAGAAACCGGAAACTTGCGAGAAGGCCTCGATGAAACCGTCCCTGTCCCCCCGCTCCAGCAGCCCCAGCGCTTCGCCGAAGTTTTGGTAGTAGCGACGGATCATCGCCAGATTCTGCGGTGACGACAAAATGATGTCGGCATAGAGGTGGGGATCCTGAGCGAACAGCCGCCCCACCATGGCGAGCTCCAGCCGGTAGATGGGGGAGCTCAAACTCAGCAGGCGATCCAGATTGGCCTGCTCCCGGGAGAGGTGCCAGCCATAGGCAAAGGTGGCGAAGTGACGCAGTGCCTGAATGAGGGTCATCGCCTCATCGTGGGCCTTGGCTTCCACCTGTTGCAAGCGGGCGCCCCAGATGGTCATCTGATCCAGCAGCCATTGGCTGGCGGCGGGGTCACGACCCTGGCAGCAGACGATCACCTGCTTGGCGAGACTCGCCACATCCGGCCCGAACATGGGGTGCAGTCCCAGTACCGGCCCTTGGTGCACCGCCAGCATATGTTCGAGCGGCGCTGCTTTCACGCTGGTGACATCCACCAACAGGCAGTGGGGGGGCAGGTTACCGAGGCGGTCGATGATCTGGCAGGTGATATCGATGGGCACCGCCACCATCACCAGACCGGCGTCGGCGAGGATCTCGTCAGCGCGCGGCCAGTCGGCTTGCTCCAGCGTCTCGACCCGGTAGCCTGAGAGGCTGAACATATGACCGAACAGCCGACCAAGCTGGCCCTGACCGCCGATGATGACCACTTTGCCAAGATCCGGCTTTATGCATTTGAAGCCTGTATCTTTCTCGCTGGCATAAGATTCACGCATCACCCGGCGCAGCACGTCTTCGATAAGATCGCCGGGCACCCCCAACTGCTCGGCCTCGGCGCGACGGCGGGCCAGCATGCTCGCTTCCCGATCCGGTGCATAGATGGGCAGACCGTGGCGGCTCTTTACCTCACCCACTTCTCCCACCAGGGCCAGACGGGCGGCCAGCAGATCGATCAGCTGCTTGTCCACCGCATCTATCTTATCCCTGAGTACATTCAACTCTTCAGCCATATCCAGCCCCTGCTGGCGCCGCAAGCGGCGGCGCCCTGAAAATCAAGATGCAACAAGGTATCACGGCATGAGCTGCCAGATGCCACCTGCGGTGATACCCAGATTGTTCAATAGGTTACGACAAGATACCACGGCTTACCGTGCAGTTCTGCCCTTGAGGGGGTCAGCCAGCTGGTTGTGGCAGCGGGCCAGCAGGGTAGCGGTGGTGTCCCAGTCGATGCAGGCATCGGTGATGGAGACCCCGTAGCGCATCTGCTCCTTGGGCTGCTCGCTGGACTGGTTACCCTCAAACAGGTTGGATTCGAGCATCACCCCGATGATGGAGCGGTTGCCCTCCTGGATCTGGTGGATGACGTTGTCGGCCACCTTGGGCTGCAAACGGTGATCCTTGCTGGAGTTGCCGTGGCTGCAATCCACCACCAGGCTCGGCAGCAGGCCCGCTTTCTCCAGCGCCTCTTCCGCCAGCGACACGTTGACCGAGTCGTAGTTGGGATGTTTGCCGCCGCGCAGGATCACGTGGCCATCCGGGTTGCCCTGGGTCTGCAGCAGCGCAACCTGGCCCTGCTGGTTGATCCCCATAAAGGCGTGAGGGGAGGAGGCCGCTTGCAACGCATTAATGGCAGTCCCCAGGTTGCCGTCGGTGCCGTTCTTGAAGCCGACCGGCATGGAGAGACCGGACGCCATCTCCCTGTGGGTCTGGGATTCGGTGGTGCGGGCGCCGATGGCTGACCAGGAGAAGAGCTCGGCCAGGTATTGCGGGCTGATGGGGTCGAGCGCTTCGGTGGCCAGCGGCAACTCCAGCTCCGCCAGCCAGCAGAGCAGCTCGCGGGCACGGTGCAGCCCCAGCTCCACATCGAAGGTGCCATCCAGATTGGGGTCGTTGATAAAGCCTTTCCAGCCGACCGTGGTGCGCGGCTTCTCAAAGTAGACCCGCATGACAATGTAGAGAGAGTCCTGATAGGCATCATGCAGCGCTTTGAGTCTGGTTGCGTACTCTTTGGCGGCGTCCATATCGTGGATGGAGCAGGGACCACAGATCACCAGCAGGCGGTGATCGCGACGGTGAATGATGTCGGCGATGGTATTGCGGGCCCCTTGCACGAATGCCAGCGCCTTGTCGGAGATAGGTAACTTCTCCTTGAGCTGGGCAGGCGTGATCATCACTTGTTCGGACTGGATATGGATGTTGTTCAGGGGGTCTCTTTGCATGATTTCATTCTCTCTACTGTATTAAGCCAAAAGCGTTTGTACCGATATATTTACGTTGGTACCTGCTTTGTTACGCAACCGCCCTCACCTTACCAAGGAAAAACAAACAATCAAGTGAAACTAGCGGATTTACCGCTAATAAGTTAGATAAAGGCGCTGCTATATAGCGCAAACAGGAATAATACAGAGGGTTTTTCGGAGGGGTAATGGTTGTTTTGTAATTTAATGTTTACGCTTTGAGGCGTAAAGGCTGCATTGTCCAGCTGTTCGACCACATTGAATGTCATCTCTGCAGCACAGCTACGCGATGGCAATGATGGTGTGAGGTGGCTATCTGGTCAGCCATAGAAAGAGGGAGCCATGATGGCTCCCTTTGCGGTAGGAAGGGGGATCCCGTCTGGCTGCGGATCAGCGCTTTTGTTTTCCCTGCAGCTCTTTGTTCAGGCGAGTGAGCATCCCCTGGGTGACCAGCACTATGCCCTGCTCGGAGCGGTGGAAGCGACGTGCATCTTCATCGGCGTTTTCACCTATCACCGTGCCTTCTGGCAGTTTGCACCCCTTGTCGATTACCACCCGGCGCAGTCGGCAACCGGCACCAATCTCCACACCCGGGAAGATAACGGCCTGATCCAGAGTGCAGAAGGAGTCGACCCGCACATTGGTAAAGAGCACCGAACTCAGGATGAAAGAGCCACTGACGATGGTGCCCCCGGCAAACATGGAGTTGATGGTCATGCCGTGCTGGCCGTTTCGGTCCTGCACGAACTTGGCGGGAGGAGTCATGTTCTGACTGGTCCAGATGGGCCAGTCCTGATCGTAGATATCCAGCTCAGGCGTGACGGAAGCGAGATCCATGTTGGCTTCCCAGAAGGAGTCCACGGTGCCCACATCGCGCCAGTAGGGGCGGCGATCCGGACAGCAGCCGACACAGGACATGCCAAACGGGTGAGCGAATGCGGTGCCCTCTTTCACCACGCGGGGGATCACGTCCATGCCGAAATCGTGATGAGACTGCTCGTTGGCAATGTCCTCTTCCAGCAGCTGATAGAGATACTCGGCATCGAAGATATAGACGCCCATGGAGGCCAGCGCGGTGTCGGCCTTGCCCGGCATGGCGGGCGGGTTGGCGGGCTTTTCGACGAAGGCGTTGATCTTGCGATCATCATCCACCGCCATTACCCCGAAGGCGCTTGCTTCACTGCGTGGCACCTCGATGCAGGCAACGGTCACCTTGGCGCCCATATTGACGTGGTCGAGCAGCATGGCGGCGTAATCCATCTTGTAGATGTGATCGCCCGCCAGCACCACTACATATTTGGGGGCGTGATCGCGGATGATATCCAGATTCTGGTAGACCGCATCGGCGGTACCCCGATACCAGTTCACCTCATCCACCCGCTGCTGGGCAGGGAGCAGATCGATAAACTCGTTCATCTGGTAGCGCAGGAAAGACCAGCCGGACTGGAGATGGCGCAACAGGCTGTGGGATTTGTACTGGGTCACGACACCGACCCGACGAATGCCGGAGTTGATGCAGTTGGAGAGCACGAAATCGATGATGCGGAATTTGCCGCCGAAATGAACGGCAGGTTTTGCACGGTTGTCGGTTAACTGTTTGAGGCGACTACCCCGCCCTCCTGCGAGTACCAAAGCCATGGTCTCGTTCAGCAACTGTCTGGATTTTGCTGTATTGGCAGGTTGTAACAACATCTCATATCCCTTTGTAGATAAATCACTACAATGTTGCCTCCTTTGAGCCCTCAAGAAAGTGCTTTCAGTCACACTTTATGGTTTCTGACGTAATAAAATGACCTTTTTGTTATTAAAAATGACGGGTTGATCCGTCATTGCTTTCAATATGGTCAGTTGTCAATTGAGACGAACCGAGCACCAAAAGGGGCGGCGAGAGACCGACAGGAGGAATGGGAAAAAGCCCCTGCCAATGGTTGGCAGGGGCCCGGTTCGCTGAGAACCGGTGAGCCGGGCCTGATTAACAAGATTCAGGCTGCGTTGGCCAGTGGCTCCTCGCTCTTCTTCTGGTAGGCCTGCGGGGTGAGCCCAAGCAGCTCCTGCACGGTCGAGGCGACGGTGATGGAGGAGACGGTGCCCACCAGGATCCCGGCAAACAGGGTGAAGGAGAAGCCGTAGAGGGCGTCACCGCCAAACAGCAACAACGCGCCCACGGTAAACAGGGTGGTGCCCGAAGTGATCATGGTGCGACTGAAGGTCGCCTTGATGGCCACATCGGAGCATTCGTGGATGCCCATCTGGGTACGCGAGCTCAGCAGATCCCGCAGCCTGTCCGAGATGACGATGCTGTCGTTGAGGGAGTAGCCGATCACCGCCATTAAACCGGCGATGATGTTCAGATCGAATTCGATCTGAAAGAGTGACAGCAGCCCCAGCGCCACGATGGCGTCATGGACCACCGAGAGCAGAATGCCGATGGCCTGACGCCACTCGAAGCGAAACGCCAGATAGGCCGACATCGCCAGCGAAGCGACCAGCACCGCCAGCATACCCTGCTGGAACAGTTCGGCACCCACCTGAGGGCCAACGATGGTGGTGCGCAGCAACTCGACCGGCATCCCCAACTGCTGGGTCAGCATGGTGGCGAGATCCGCCGCGGGCCAGGGCAGTTCGTGGGGGGGCAGCTTGATCAGCCACTCGCCGGGAATTCCGGCCGAGCTCAGCTCAACGGCTCCCGCCAGCGGGGAAACCAGCATGGCATTGAGCTCATGGGCCTCTTTTAGGGTCTGGATATGAAACTCCAGCAGGATCCCGCCGGTAAAATCGAGCCCCAATGTCAGGCCGTTCACCAGCAAGATAGCGACGCTGGCCACGGTCAGCAGGATGGAAGCCCACAGGCCGATATAGCGCCAACGGGTCAGCCCCATGGCAACGATCATTCTCAACATAATTCTCTCCTTGGCCAGCCAGCATCAGGCTGTTGGCCCATCACGACGTGTCGCGACACGCCGGGAAAATAGTGTTCTGCTTTGGCCGCTCCGGCCATATCCATAGCCGATGGCGCAGTCAAAGCCGCTCATCAGAGGGACTGCTGTCCCGTTACACCTTCAGCGTGCGCTCGCTGCTGCGTCCCCACAGGGGGTTGATGATGGCGCGCGTCCCCCAGATCCCGGTGATCATGCTGGAGAGCAGACCCAGAATGAGGGTGATGGAGAAGCCCTGCAGCGGCCCGGAGCCGATGGAGTAGAGCACCACGGCGCAGATGAGCGTAGTGATGTTGGCATCGAAAATGGTGTGGAAGGCCGAGCGATAGCCAAAGTCGATGGCGTTGGCCAGTGAGCCCCCTTCTCGCAGACGGTCCCTGATCCGCTCGAAGATCAGCACATGGGTATCCACAGCCATGCCCACCGTCAGCACCAGACCGGCGATCCCCGGCAGGGTCAGCACGGCGCCCGGCAGCACCGCCAGCATGCCGACCTGCATCAACAAGTTGGCGACCAGCGCCGTGATGGCAACCCAGCCGAATTTGCGGTACCAGGCCATCATGAACAGCATCATGCCCGCCATGCCGAAGGCCAGTGCGGTGAAGCCCGCCTCGATATTCTGCATCCCCAGCGTCGGGCCAATACTGCGTTCTTCCAGGATCTTGAGAGGGGCGGTGAGGGCGCCGGCACGCAGCAGCATGGCCAGCTCTTGCGCTTCCGGCAGACTGCCAATGCCGGTGATGCGGAACTGGTTGCCAAGGGCGGTCTGGATGGTGGCGACGTTGATCACCTCGCTCTGGGCGCGCAGTTTGCCTTGGGCGTTGGTTTTGTACTCGGTGAAGACGGTCGCCATCGGCTTGCCCACATGCTGTCGGCTGAACTGGTTCATCTTGCTGCCACCCAGGGTGTCGAGCACGATATTGACCTGGGGTTGCCCCATCTCGCCCATGTTGGCGCGAGCATCGACGATGTGCTCGCCGGTCAGTACCGGCTTGCGCGCCATGCCAACAGCCTGACCGTTGCGATCGGCGATATAGAAGTGGCTGTCGGCTTTGGCCTCGTAGAAGGCCAGCGAGGCGGTGGCGCCGATCACCTCTTTCGCCTGCTTGGGGTTATGTACCCCGGGCAGTTCGATACGGATGCCATCCTGCCCCTGACGCACCACCGAGGCTTCGACGATGCCTAGCTCGTTGATCCGTTTTTTCAGGATCGACAGGTTCTGGGTCACGGCGTTGTTGACCAGCAGGGTACGCTCCGCCTCGCTCAGCACCAGTTTCAGATCATTGCCGGAGCGGGTCAGCTTCCACTGATCCTGACGGGTACCGGCACTCTCTTTGATGATAGAGAGCCAGCTATCCTGTTCGGCCACCTCCGGCAGAGTGACGGCTACGGCGCCCTGTGCCGTGCGCGTGACACTGGCGCCGCGCAGATTGGCTTCACGGAAGCGGGTACGCAGGGTATCCACCAGATTCTTGGTCTGATTGTCGATGACAAAGTCCACGTCCACCCCGATCAGCAGTTGGGAGCCGCCACGCAGGTCGAGCCCCAGCTTGATGGGGTCGGCGCCGAGGCGGGTGATCCAGGCCGGCGCGTTGGAGTGAAACTCCAGGGTCAGGGCGGCACTATCGACCCCTTGCAGCTCCAGCAACTGCTTGGCGCGCTGCTGCTCGCCCTGGCTGGCAAAGACCAGCTCGACTCGCTCAGGTTGCTCAATGACCTTGAGCGGGGTCAGGTGTTTGTCGCTCAGCAACATCTGTTGCTGGGTGGTCAGGCGCTGCTGTCCGTGCAGGCCAAGGGAGGGCTGCTCACCGAAAAAGGTGGGCAGGGAGTAAAAGGTAAAGGTCAACAGCATCAATAGCAGCAGTGCGTACTGCCACTTGCTCATGCGGTTGAGAACGGTGCGATTGCTCTTTCTCATGGCAAACAAGCCTCTGTCAGGAGAATGGTGCCCAGGCCGATAACAACAAGGCTCGGCAAGGCGCAAAAAATGGGATGCATCAGATGCGGATCAGGCAGTTGCCGGATCCGTCAGGAAGAGGAGATGAGCAAACAGTGGATGTGCCAGCCCCTCCGGGGTCAGGCGCTCAGATAGCTCTGGGTGAAGCGATATTGCAGATGTTGGCGCTGTAGATGGCGCCGGTGGATCGCGCCGAAGCGATCGCGAAAACTCTGTTTGTGATAGAGCTCGGGTGCCAGCATCAGCCAGCCGAGCAGCAACAGCAGGATTGCTTGGGCAGACCAGCTCTGGATCAGCTCATAGACCACACTCTTGGGCTGGTTGTCACTGCGCAGGGATTGTTCGAGACGCAGCAGGTGATTCTGATGGCTGCCGACAAACTTGATGATGCCATCATCGCTGTCGCTAAGCTGATTGAACACCTGAGTCTGCTGCTGTTCACTCTGGGGAGATGCGGGTAGCAGCGGGCCTTCCATTCGGGCGATGGAACAAAGCAGGGTGAGGGCGATAACCAGAGTTACCAGCACCAGTTTTACTTTGTCGATAAGGCGCAAAAAGTTAATTCCCGATAAATAGAAAGGGCAAACTACCATAAGCGCCCGGTTTGAACAAGGTAGCCCCGGGCGCATGGCACCATTCGGTGCCGCTCGTCAGCTGCCGCTCATCTGCTTGAAGTCGCGTGCATAACCTTTGAGCAGGGAGTAGAGATGGGCCCGCTGAGAGATATCCAGCGACTGGCTCATGGCGCTCAGCCAGTTGACGGTACGCTGGCGCGACTGTTCGGTATAGCCGGTAAAGCGGCCATCCATCAGCCCATCCCCCTCGGCCAGCAGGTCAGTCAGCTCGCGGGTAAAGTCGGGACTCTGGCGCTGCTTCATCAGCCTGTCCAGCTCCTGGGTCCAGGACTCCTGAAACTCGAGCCAGGGGGGCATCAGCTCGTATTGCCATTCGGCCCACTGGGCCACCAGTGGCGCCTGTGCCGGTTTCACCTCGCCAATCCAGAACTCGAGTCGCTTGTTCATCTTGTCGCGAAACTCCGCCAGCATCTGCTCTTTGGGCTCAGTGGCAAAGTCCTTTTGCCGCTCCTGTTGCCGCTTGACCCGATCGGTCATAAAGCGGGCCACCTGCTCATCGGTCAGGGTGCGCGCCAGCCTGACCGCGCGGGGGATAGTGTTTTCAAGGGTACGGGTCAGACTCTGCTGCACCGCATCGAGATTGGTCGAGATCTGCTCCGGCGTCATGGGGCTGGCCACCGCCTTGGCCAGTGCATCGAGATCCTTGGCGTAGCGAGGCAGCTCGTGCTGGCGGTGCCAGACCATCAGCCCCTTCACTTCGCGGCTGAGCAGATCCTTCTGCGAATAGGAGAGGGCAAAGTAGTCATCCAACTGCCAGATGATGGCGGTATCGAGCCAGTAGTAGATCACCCGGGTGGAGCAGCCGGTCAGCAGCAGGCCGATCAGCAGCAGACCCCAGGTTTTCGGCTTGTGCCAGCGCACCTTGTTTATCATCTGTTACTCCAGTCGTTGCCGGTTGATGGCGATCAGGGTGTCATAGTCGAGTGAGGGCTGTTGCTCTGCCATCAGTAGGGCCCAGAGCAGGCCGATATAGTCGACCCAGGGTAAAAATGCCTCGCTCTGAAAATCGGGCCACTGGTGGCGCGGCACGGCCTGCAGATAGTGCGCTTCCAGCTCGTCGCGCCGCTCGGCGGGCCACTCATGGGTGCGCTGGATGCTGGCGAGCTCAAAGCCGGGGTGACCTGCCGCGCCATACTCCCAGTCGATGACCCAGGGTTTGCTTCCCAACAAGTTAGCCGGATTGAGATCATGGTGGCAAGGGCGCCAGCAATCATTTGGCTCACTGCTGGCGAGCAAGCCCCGCTCCAGGGCGGGCAGCCAGGAGGGAATGTGGGCCAGTCGGGCGCGATAGCCTGCGGCGTGGGCTCGCACCGCCATCACCACCGCAGGCAGCGGCAGGCGATGGAGCTTGCGCAGCACCTCCGCCAGCAGACGGGGCTGATCGGCTGCCGGTGGCGCCGCGTGTACCCAGTTTGGCTCATCGCACCATTCGAGCAGCATCAGACCGCTGGCGGGATCGCCATAGTGGCAAGGCAGCGCTAGTCCTTCGGCTATCGCCCCCTGATAAAGCTGCCACTCGGTGGGACGGTCGATGCCAAGGCGCACCGGGTCGGAGTGGCCCTGACGCAAAAAGTAACTGCGCCCCGAGGGGAGGCGCAGTCGATAGTTGCAGTTGGTCAGGCCTAACCCGAGTGGTTCCAGCTGCCCCTCCCGCCAGGGGGCGGGCAGGCTGGCCAGTAGCGGATCACAGTTGCCTGTCACCAGGAGTCTGTTACCAGCCAAAGGTGGATTTCTTCGCCTGTTTGCGGATCTCTTTCTGATCGGCCCACAGCAGTTCGCCGTTTTGCAGATCCATCAGGTTCATGGTCATCTGGTAGTAGACATCCTTCACCTTGCCATTGTCCTTGACGATGCTGCTGAGGTTGCCATAGACCATGTAGCGGGCACCGGTCTGCTTGCCCAGACGTACCATGGAGGCCGGGTCTACCATGCCGCTGCTCTGCTGGTATTCGAGCTGCTGCTTGACGGCGGCCACCTTGCTCATGTCAACGAAGCGGAATTTGCCGGCCCGCAGCAACTTGGTGCGGATGGTGTCGGTGATGGCTTCGGTATCGATGTGCTCGGAGGTCTTGTTGCGGATAGAGTCCATAAACATCACCGGACGACCGCCAGCGGTGATCTCGCTGGTGGCGGGGGAGGCGAGCATGGAGTCCGCCATCTTGTCGGCGATGGCCTGCAGATCGCTTGAGCCGTAATCGACGGTAACGGTTTCGGTTTCAGTGGGATCGCCATAGCTGACGGTGGTGCTGGAGCAGCCGCCCAAGAGCAATGCAGAGGTCAATATCAGCAGGGCATGATTCATTTTCATCAGTAGGATTCCTCAATCACTTCGCGTACGTAAATCCGGTAACCCTGCGCCGCCGGGCTGGGCGCCAGGGCCGAGAGGGTGCGGGTCTGATAGCCATGCAGCTTGATGGGGGTCCAGCCGCGGCCATCGCTGGCGACCTCCTGACCGGCCTCATCATACCAATAGAAGATATATTGCAGCTTGTTATCGCCGCGCTGGGTGCTGGCGGCGGCCACATTGACCTGCAGCAGGCCATTTTGCTGGCGGCGGCTCAGCTCGGTCAGGGTAACGTTGACGTTTTGATGCTGCTCCAGCGTGGGTGCACCGCCCGCCGGGCCATAGAGCGCCACGCCGGAGGTGTTGGTGGCGCAGCCGGTCAGCAGCAGCGCGAGCCCGAGGGCCAACCCGTATGCTTTCATCTTGCTCTCCTTAATCGGGTGAGTGGGGCCGCGTGTGAGCCTGCCCGGTTAATTGTCTTGCTCATCTATCTTCGCCATCTGCTCAGAGCGGCATCACCCGGGTGGTCAGACCGGCGCCGAGGCGCTGTACCCAGACCAGGGTGGTGCGTCCCTTGTGGATGGTGAGCGGTAATTGCCGCTGGGCTGCCCCCGCGCCCAGGATGAGATTGATGTCACCTGCCGGCACCATTCCCTGCCAGCTCGATGCCTGAGCGGGCAGCGTCAGCCAACTGCGGGTATCGGCCCGCTCCGAGAGGGTGTTGAAGATCCCCACCAGAATATTGCCCACATCCCCTCCCTCTTTGGCGGCGGTGCGGCGCATCTGCTCCTTGGCCACCAGTCGCAGCGCCTGGCGGGTCAGCATGCCGGGCAGCCGCTCCTGCAGATCTTTGGCGGCCAGCGCTTCCAGCCTGACCAGCTCGCTGGTCTGCTCGACCCGCTTGCCGACTTCCACCGTCAGCGGGCCGGTGTCGCTGGCCCGATTATCGTAATAGGGGATGGCGACGGTAAAGGTGCGAAAATCGCCGCGGGAGGTGGAGATGGGCAGCGGCAGGAACAGTTCTCGCCGTGCCGGGATCAAACCATCTTCAAACAGCACCACCAGTTGGCCTTGATCTTTTGCAAGCGGCGGCGCTTTGCGGCCTATCTTTTTCTCGGTCTCGCGGATCTCGTCCGGTGCGCCGCGCAGCCGCGCCAGACGCAGCAAGGCATCTTGCAGGCTGCGGTTGTCCGGCGCTATCTGGTAGCCGCGCTGATAGTCGACCCAGGCATCGTTGAGATCCCCGGCCGCCTCATAGAGCACGGCGGAAAAATAGAAGGTATAGGCGTTCTGAAAACCGTTTTTGACCTTGCCGATCAACCGGTCGAGATCCGGTGCGCCGCGCGACATCAGCTGGCGCATTTCGCCTTCTGCTTCGGCCTCTTCGCTCTCATCCTTCGCCTTGCGCACCTCATCGGCTCGCCGTTTAAGCGCCTGCTCCTGCACCTGATTGGCCCGGCGCACCTCTACCAGGGCGCCATCGGCATCACCCCGTTGCAGATAGTTGAGGGCCAGATAGTGATGCAGCATGGTGCGTTCGTAATCGGGAGTACGATAGGCCATCGACTGATCGTTGGTGAGCAGACTGCCCACCTGATCCAGACCGTGGCTCAGCCGGTATTCGGCCTGATTGTCTTCCCACTGAAGGCGGCTGTCGGCGGCGGTGAACGCCTGCTTGCTGCCCGCATCCTGACCGGCGAGCCAGGCAATGCGCCCCTGTTCGAGCCGATCCAGCACAAAGGTGTCATCCCCAAGGGTGGAGTCGCGCACTTCGGGCAGAGCCTCGGCGGCATGGCCCAGCAGCAGCTGGTTGCGCAGGGGCACCATCTGATCGGAGTAGGAGACGAACATATCCTGCCAGCGGGAGGCACAGCCTCCCAGCAACAGCAGAGCGCCGCAGAGCAACAGGGCGCTGCGGCAGGTTGAGGCGTGGCGATTCATTACTGGCTGAGCAGCGGTCCCAGCGGCTGGCCACCGACCAGATGCATGTGGATGTGGTAGACCTCCTGCCCGCCGTGGCGGTTGCAGTTCATGATGAGGCGGTAACCATCTTCGGCGATGCCCGCCTCGCTTGCCAGCTTGCGGGCCACGGTGAACATCCGGCCAAGGGCCAGTTCATGTTCGGCTTCCACGTCATTGACGGTGGGGATCAGTACATTGGGGATGATCAGAATATGGGTCTTGGCTTTGGGCTGGATATCCCGGAATGCGGTGACCAGATCGTCTTGATAAAGGATGTCGGCGGGGATCTCTTTACGGATGATTTTGCTGAAAATGGTTTCTTGCGCCATGGCTAACTCCCTTATATGAAACAGAAAATTGAACTAGAACCCCAAGCGGCTCCCGAAAGGGGGGCGAGCAGCACGCCAAGTGTGACATAAGCCGACATTTGACACAGCTGATGTCCCATTCCCTTCAGTTATTGTTAAAAATACCGATAGCCAGAGGGACGTCATCTGCAGCGCCTGTTCAGGGTGGTCTGCAGGGTATCAAAAGGACGGGGTACTCAGGCAAGGGACTTTTGCATATACAGCGGGACAATAATGAAACAAACAATGTCGGATCTCTCCATCTTGCAGCGAGTCTACCTTGGCTTCGCGATCCTGGTGGCCGTGATGGTGGCCAGTTCACTGCTCACATTTCGTAGTCAGGAGACCCTGGGGAATGCACTGGAGCAGGTTACCCAGCAGTCTATGCCGCTGGTGATTTCCAGTAGTCAGACCCAGATCACCCTGCTCAGCGCCAACAAGTGGCTGGGGGATGTGCTCACCGAGCAGGATCCCAAACAGCTGCCGGCCGAAGTGGCAGAACTGAAACAGGCCAAGGCTGCGGTGGGCAAGAGCCTTGATGTCTTGCGCCAGCAGGTGGCCCACCATCCCGAACTGCAAGGGGAGATGAGCAGCCTCAGCCTGCAGGTCGACAGCTACCTGCAACTGACCGATACCCTGCCCGGCGAACACGAGGCGCTGCTCACCCGACTGCACAAGGTCAATCTGGCCAAGGGGCAGTTTCAGGTCAGTCTGCCCCAGTTCAAGAAGAGTCTGGGTGACATGATGGTCACCATCGACGACAGCTTTATCAAGATGCTCTCCGAGACCCTGACCACCAAGCTCTCCGCCATCGAACTCTCCACCATGGACGCCCTCAACCAGACCATTCCAGCTCCCATCGAAGGGGCGCTCAAGCGCAACAAGATGCAGATCGAGGGGTTCAACAGCACCATCAAGGATCTGCAGGGGGAGCTGAAAAACTTCGAGAACGACATGGGCCACTATGTTCACGGCTTTGTGCGCGATACCACCGCAAGCGAAGGCGTGCTCTCCCAGTATCTGGCGCTGATGAAGCAGCAGGAACAGATGCGGGAGAAGAGCAAGCAGGCGAGCGCGCTCATCGTCGAGATCCAGAACCGGCTTGAGCGGATCACCGGCCAGAGTCAGCAGCTGATGAGTCAAAGCATTCAGCACGCCAAAGCCACACAGAGCCAGAGCACCCTGACACAGGGAACCAGCATCGTAGTCGCCATCCTGATCGCCATGCTGGTGGCTTATACCCTGGGCAAGGCCATTCGCCGTCCGCTCAGGGAGTTGCTGCGGGTGCTGACCGAAGTAACCCAGGGCGATATGACCCAGCGCATCGGTTTTCAGAGCAAGAACGAATTCGGTCAGCTGGGCAGCCAGATCAACCTGCTGATTGCCCAGATGGGGGAGGTGCTGGCGCAGCTTTCACAAGCGTCGGCCCAGCTTAACGATGCCGCCCACGGCAACCGCCACACCACCGAATCGGTGCGGGCGGATCTGGAGAAACAGCGGCAGGAGACCGCCTCGGTCGCCGCCGCCATGACCCAGATGGAGGCCTCGGTGCGCGAGGTGGCGCAGGCTGCCAACCAGACTCTGGAGCGGGTGCAGGATGTGGAGAAGGCCTCCGAGATGGGGCGCAAGGTGATGGCAGGCAATATCACCACCACTCATCAACTGGCGGGCAAGCTGCAACAGACCGGCAAGGTGATTGGTGATGTGAGCGCCATGAGCAGCCAGATCGGCAATATCCTCGATGTCATTCGCGGCATTGCCGAGCAGACCAACCTGCTGGCCCTCAACGCCGCCATCGAAGCGGCGCGGGCCGGCGAGCAGGGGCGCGGATTTGCGGTTGTGGCGGATGAGGTGCGCAGTCTGGCGGGCCGCACCGCCCAGTCCACCAGCGAAATCCAGACCATGATCGAAAACCTGCAGCAGGGAGTTGCCAAGGCGGTGACCGTGATGCAGGAGTGCTCCCGCGAGATGGACAGCTGCGTGGATCAGAGCTCTCACGCCAACAACGCCATGGAGGAGGTGCAGGGGATTGTGGTGCTGATCAGCGACATGTCGAGCCAGATCGCCTCTGCCGCCGAGCAGCAGCAGGCCACCAGCGCCGATATCGCCACCAACCTCAACCGCATCTCCGATATCTCGGATCTCAACTATCAGGGGATTGAGCGGGTAGCCGAGACCAGCCAGCAGCTGGACTCCCTTGCCGAGCAGCAAGAGAGCCTGGTCAAGCGTTTCCGCCTCAGTGCCTGATGGTCGAGAGTTGAAACAACAAGGCCCCGCAGATGCGGGGCCTTCTCTTTATTGCGGCTGCGTCAAGGGGATCAGGCGTAGGCAATCGCGCCCTTGCCGACCCCTTCATAGGCGACAATCTTGACGAACTTGTCGCCCACCATCTTCTTCACTTCGCGGGCGATGTAGCAGGCCAGCAGCTCAACCGTGGTGTCAGTGTCGATCATCTCCACCTCGGCGCTGGGGATGGCCAGCTGGAACAGCCCTTGCGGCGCCACATATTTGAAGCCGCAGTGATGCGCACCAAGCTGGGCATTGGCACGGGGGCTCAAAGCGAGCTCGGTCAGCGCCACCTTGTCCTCCTCGGTGCCGAGATAGATATCGCCCCAGCGTTCGGCCCAGTTGAGCTCAAGCTCCTGGTCGCGCTCGCCATCGACGTGGATCTCGATGGGAGAGCGGTGGCCGTGGGCGATGCGCTGGCAGTTGCCATCGTGCTTTTTCAGGCCGTGGCTGTAGTGGTAGAAGGCGCCGGTGATCGCCTCCTGACGCAGGGTCAGGGAGAGATCCTTGATATTGCCCGGCAGCCGTTTGGCCAGTACCGCCAGCAGGTAGCGGGTCACCGACTCTTTATCAACTTGCGGGGCCGGGATAAAGGCAAAGCCCTGGGATGGGCAGCGCAGATGGATGGAGCGACCCGGGCGCAGCAGATCCACTGTGCTTTCGTCACCATCCAGTGTCTCGATGTGGATCAGTGGGCACTCGGTCGGCACCAGCAGCTTGTGGTCCACCTCTTCATCGATGATCGACTTGATCAGCTTCTTTACCCGGCCAAAGTCCAGCAGCATGCTCATTTCGTTGAGCTCACCGCTCATTTCGATATCTACCAGCCAGCTCTCGCCCACCATGCCGCGGCGTTCGCACAGGTAGCTGGAGTCGATCACGGTCAAATCTCTTACAAATAACTTCATCAGTCAGGCCTTGCTACAGAGAAAGGGCAGTTTTGCGCTATTATGACCCGCGATTATCGGCAAAGGAACTGGAACCCCCCATGAACAAACTGCTTATCAAGAATGCCACCCTGGTCAACGAAGGCCGCATCTATGCCTCCGATGTGTTGATCGAGGGGGAACGGATTGCCCGCATCGCCCCGGATATCGAGGCGCCCGATGCGCTGGTGATCGATGCCGCAGGTCGCCATCTCATCCCCGGAATGATCGATGATCAGGTCCACTTCCGGGAGCCGGGATTGACCCACAAGGGGACTATCGCCAGCGAATCCCGCGCCGCCGTCGCCGGTGGCACCACCAGTTTCATGGAAATGCCCAACGTCAATCCCCAGACCACCACCCTCGACGCCCTCGAAGCCAAATACCAGATCGCCGCCAACTCCTCCGTCGCCAACTACAGCTTCTATCTCGGCGCCACCAACGACAACCTTGCAGAGATCAAGCGTCTCGACCCCAAGCAGTCCTGCGGGGTCAAGGTGTTTATGGGCTCCTCGACCGGCAACATGCTGGTGGACAATCAGGAGACCCTGGCGGCCATCTTCCGCGAAAGTCCGGTGATGATCGTGACCCACTGCGAAGACACCCCGACCATCGCCAAGGCGGAAGAGGCGGCGCGGGCCAAGTGGGGCGAGAATGTGCCGATGGGCGAGCACGGCCGCATTCGCAGTGACGAGGCGTGCTACAAATCCTCCAGCATGGCGGTGGCGCTGGCGAAAAAATACGGTGCCAAGCTGCATGTGCTGCATCTGACCTCGGCCAAGGAGCTGTCGCTCTTTACCGCCAGCCACGACCTGAGCGAGCTGAAGGACAAGAACATCACCGCCGAGGTGTGCGTTCACCACCTCTTCTTCAATGAAGCCGATTACGAGACCCAAGGCAGCCTGATCAAGTGCAACCCTGCGGTGAAGAGTGCCGCCGACCAGCAGGCACTGCTGGATGCGGTACGCAACGATGTGCTCGACATCATCGCCACCGACCACGCGCCCCACACCTGGGAAGAGAAGCAGAACAGCTACTTCAAGGCGCCGTCTGGCGTGCCGCTGGTGCAGCACTCTCTGCAGGCGCTGCTGGAGCTCTACCATAACGGCGTATTCACCCTGGAGACTATCGTCAAGAAGACCTCCCACGCGGTAGCCGAGCGCTTCCAGGTGCAGGATCGCGGTTATATCCGCGAGGGCTACTTCGCCGATCTGGTGTTACTGGATCTGGGCAAGCCCTATGTGGTCAACGATGACAACATCCTCTATCACTGTGGCTGGTCGCCCTTCAACGGCTACCGCTTCCACAGCACGGTGGAGATGACGCTGGTGAATGGCCAGATCGCCTGGCAAAACGGGCAGGTGACAGACCAGAACCTGGGCAAGCGGCTGACCTTTAACCGCTGATTGTTCGCAAAGCAGGCGAACGCACCGTGGCCGAGGAATTGGCGGCGTTTCCCTGTTGACAGGGCAGGGTCATCTCCATAAACTCTGCCCCCGTCAGCCGAGCTGACTCCGTCGGTGTGTAGCGCAGCCAGGTAGCGCATCTGCATGGGGTGTAGAGGGTCGGAGGTTCGAATCCTCTCACACCGACCAAATTCCCCGGTAAAGGCCTTGTCAAACGACAAGGCCTTTTCTTTTGCCTGCGATTTGCCGCACAGGCGCGAAGCCAGTGGTGATGCATGCTGGTCGCTGCTGGCGTGAGCAGATTGTGCAGCCACCGCGCTATATGGTGTAGTAACAACTCTGTTGCTCATTTGCCTGGCGAGGTTTCTCGTGTCTGCATCCGTATCTAAACCCTGTTGTCTGCTGATGCTCACCCTGCTGCTGGTGGGCTGCGCCACCCCTTACGAGAGTGAAAAGTCATTCTGGAACGGCCAGACCGGTTTTTCCCAGACCCGGCTTGGCCCGGACAAGTGGCAACTGGAGTTTGTCGGCAACGATTTGGTGGACAGGGAGACCGCCCGCAAATATGTGCTCAAGCGGGCAGGGGAGCTGGCACTGGCAGAGGGTTACTCCTGGCTCAAGGTCGATGAGCTGACCATTAACCGCGATGCCGTCAGGGTGACCCCATCACGGCCGATCTTCGGCTTTGACGAAGATGAACCGGATCTCTTTATGGCCCAGATGCAGGTGCAGCATACCATCTCGGCGCTGCTCACTTTTCGCCTGTTGCCACGGGCACTCGATGAGCGAACTCTGAATGCGAAATATCTCGCCGAAATCAAAATAAACAGTGATTAATATTGGTGGTTTGCAAGATCTATATCACATACACCTAATGGCAGGATAAAATTCTGGATAAAGCCTCTAGATTTACCCCCTGCTTTTAGGCATTCTCCCAGCATACCAGCCGCCAGGAATCAACGGCTCGGATCACAAAAACGGACTGTAGTGGCTCCCACGCCACTGTTTACGGCTTGCACCAATCAAAACCGGGACTCCCCCATGAAAATGAATAAACTGACGGTCGCCATCCTCATCTCCATGATGTTTGGCATCCTCACCGGCCAGGGCTATCGGATGTTTGCCGCAGATCAGGCTGCGGATTTCGCCAATAACATCACGATCCTGACCGATATCTTCCTGCGCCTGATCAAGATGATCATCGCTCCCCTGGTCTTCACTACCCTGGTGGTCGGTATCGCCAAGATGGGTGACACCCGCACCGTGGGGCGTATCGGTGCCAAGACCCTCGGCTGGTTCATGCTTGCCTCCCTGATGTCCCTGAGCCTGGGTCTGGTGATGGTGACCCTGATGCAGCCGGGTGTGGGTCTCTCGCTCTCCCTGCCCAATGACACCGCCAGCTCGGGCATTGCTGCCGGTGCTATTACCCTGAAAGATTTTGTGACCCACGCCATCCCCAAGAGCGTGGTCGAGGCGATGGCCACCAACGAGATCCTGCAGATCGTGGTCTTCTCCCTCTTCTTCGGTCTGGCTGCCGCCGCGCTCGGCGATCTGGCCAAGCCGGTAGTGGTGCTGATGGCCAGCGCCGCCGAGATCATGCTGAAAGTGACCGGTTATGTGATGAACTTTGCGCCATTCGCGGTGTTTGGCGCCATCGCCGCCATGGTGGCCAAAGAGGGGCTGGGTATTCTGGTTACCTACGGCAGCTTTATGGCCCAGTTCTACATCGCGCTGGCCTGCCTCTGGCTGCTGCTGATCGCCATGGGCAGCGTCTTCCTGCGTGGCCGTGTCATCAAGCTGCTGGCGATGATCCGCGAACCCATCCTGCTCGCCTTCTCGACCGCCAGCTCCGAAGCGGCCTATCCGAAGACCCTGGATCGTCTGGAGAAGTTCGGTTGTGACAAGCGCATTGCCAGCTTCGTGCTGCCGATGGGGTACTCCTTCAACCTCGACGGCTCCATGATGTACTGTACCTTCGCGGTGATGTTCATTGCCCAGGCGTATGGCATCGAGCTCTCCATGGCCCAGCAGATCACCATGCTGCTGCTGCTGATGGTCACCTCCAAGGGGATGGCCGGGGTACCGCGCGCCTCTCTGGTGGTGATTGCCGCCACCCTGAACCAGTTCCATATTCCGGAAGCGGGCATCCTGCTGCTGCTGGGGATCGATCACTTCCTCGACATGGGCCGCTCTGCCACCAACGTGCTGGGCAACGCCATCGCCGCCAGCGTGGTTGCCAAGACCGAAGACAGTCTGGGTGAAACCGTCGCGCTGGGCGAGAGTGAGCCAGCCAAAGCCTGATCACAACGCCATGAAAAATAAACAACAACGGCCCGCCAATGCGGGCCGTTGTTGTTTATGGCTCGTCTACACTGCTAGATAGTTTTCATCTGGAGTGTACGGTTATGAACATTGCTCGTCGGCTTCAACTGATAGCGCTGCTGGTTATGCTGGCGCTTGTTTTCCTCAGCTGGTTCAGTATCAACCGCCTTGGGGCTGGCAATCGAGACTTGAGCTATGTGACGGACAATACGGTGCCCAGTATTGCGCTGATCAAGGAGGTGCAGGCTGCGTTTTATGAGCTGCACTCCCGGGTTCAAAGCCATATCCTCAACACCGACAATGACAAGATGCAGCAGATAGAAGCGGATATTGCCGAGCATCGCAAACAGATCAATTCGCAACTGGAGAAATATAAAGCAGAGATGCTCTCCAATGACGAAGACCGACGCCTGACCGACGATGATCAGCGCATTATCGCGCAATATTATCAGGAGATAGACAAGGTTCTGCAGCTCTCCAGACAAAACAAGAACGATGAAGCGCGAGACATGTTGGCAGGAGAAGCCACCAGAGTGTTCCAGCAGTTTGCCAAGGCAATCGAGCTTCATGTCAACTTCAATATGGATTTGGGACTGGCGCTCAAGAAGCAGGGCCAGGAGAATTATGACAACAGCCTGCAAACCCTGTTGTTTATCGCCGGTGGTGCCACTGTACTGACGATGGGGCTGTTTGTCTGGTTGTTCAATCAGGTGGCCAATCCCCTTCGCACCGCCATGGATACCCTGACCCGGATCCAGCGCGACCTCAACTTTACCCTGAGAGCAGATGTGAAACAGCAGGATGAGATTGGTCTGACCCTCAATGCGGTCAACCGGCTGCTCGATACGCTGCAACAGACATTTACCGAATTTTCCGTCGGCAGCTTGCAGATCAAGAGCACTGCCGAATCCCTCTCTCAGGCAGCGCAGCACCTGGCCAGCTCGGCTAATCAGGCCAATGATGCCACCAGTCTGATAGCCGCCGGTGTGGAAGAGATGACGGTCAGCATCACAGATATCTCCCAGCGTACTCAGGAGACGAGCCGCATCACCAACGAGTCGGGGCAGCTGGCGACCGAGGGAGGCCGGACCATCGAGCGCACCGTCCATGCCATCAACGAGATCGCCGACTCGATCCGGCAGGCCTCGGCCGAGGTCATTGCGCTGGGTGAGGGCATTTCGCGCATTGGCGGTGTGGTCAACGTGATCCGTGATGTGGCGGGGCAGACCAACTTGCTGGCCTTGAACGCGGCCATTGAAGCGGCGAGGGCCGGGGAGTCAGGCCGTGGTTTTGCGGTAGTAGCGGATGAGGTGCGCAAACTGGCGGAGCGGACGGCGCAATCAACCCAGGAGATCTCCGCCACCGTAGAGGCGATCCAGCAGGAGTCGAACAATACGGTCTCCCGCATGCATCTTGTGGAGGAGAAGGTGAGCCAGGGGGTCACCATGGCGACCGAGAGTGGCGCCATTATTGCCGAAATCCGCAGTGCGTCGCACCGGGTGATGGAGCAGGTGGGCGAGATCACCAATGCCATCCGCGAGCAGAGTTCGGCCGCCGAGTCGATCGCCCATCAGGTAGAGCAGATAGCTCAGGTCGTGCAGCAGACCAGCAGCACAGCGGAGGAGACCTCGGCTGCGGCCGAGGAGCTCAATGTCACCACCGAGAGCATCCACCAGCAGATATCCCGCTATCGCATTCAGTAACGCCGACGGTTGTTATCCATCCGCTATCCCCGCCAGCCAGCTGGCGGGGATTTTTTTATATGGCTTGCTTAGAAGCCTGAGCCCGGTTGCTGCAAAAATGCCGCCTCTTCCGGTGTGCTGTTGCGACCCAGAATGTCGTTGCGGTGGGGGAAGCGGCCAAAGCGTTCGATGATCACCTGATGACGACGGGCAAAGTCGGCAAAGCCCGCGAAGGTTGCCTGCGCCGGTGTGCCAGCCTGCTCGGCAGCGAGTGCCTCGAACAGCGCCACACTTCTGGCCTGTTGTTCGCGGGATTCGGCATGCTCCAGTGGCAGATAGAAGAAGACCAGCTCCAGTGGTGAGAGGGATTTGTCCGCCCCGATGGATAGCCCTTTCAGGCAGAGATCCCTGGCCAGCGGATCCTGGGCAAAGGCCGCAGGCGTGCCGCGATGGATATTGCGCGGCAGCTGGTCGAGCAGCAGGATCAGCGCCAGCCGACCGCTGGGAGCATCGGCCCAGTGGGCGAGGCTGCCCTCGGCTGCGGCCTGTGCCAGCTCGCCAAATTGCTTGGCCAGCAGGGCATCCGTTTCGCTGCTTTTTCCCCACCAGAGGGGGGCTTGCCGTGTGGCCCGCAGGACATCATCGGCTTCGTAGCCAAACCAGAAATCGAGCAGAGGTTGCCAGGGTTGCATGGGAACTCCTTGAGGTGATTCAGAGGGAACCAGGAACAAATGGCTCAGGGGTGCTGCCGAAACGGCGGCTTCTCGTTACACTGTGCCATCTTTTGCCCGCAAGACGTAACCCCCCGATGGCGAGCGCCGGATTTTTGGCTCGGCCGATGATGGCCTGCGATCGCCATGAGGTGGTCCTGTTGACCCTGGTGGTTATCGGGACGTACACCTCTCTCGCGGTGTTGTTCTCACTGATATAAGGAATCTCTGATATGGCCGGAACCAGTTTGTTGGCCCTGCTCGATGATATCGCCAGCGTGCTCGATGACGTGGCGCTGATGACCAAGATGGCGGCGAAGAAGACCGCCGGGGTGTTGGGGGACGATCTGGCCCTCAACGCGGAGCAGGTTTCCGGAGTGCGTGCCGAGCGGGAACTGCCGGTGGTTTGGGCGGTGGCCAAGGGCTCATTTCGCAACAAGCTGATTCTGGTGCCCGCAGCCATCGCCATCAGTGCCCTGGTGCCCTGGCTTATCACGCCACTCTTGATGCTGGGAGGTGCTTACCTCTGCTTTGAGGGGGCCGAGAAGCTGGCCCACAAGTTCCTGCCTCATGAAGTGAGCGAGGGTGAGGCACATACAGCCCCCATTCCTGATGATCTGGTGGCCTTCGAGCAGCAGAAGGTAAAGGGAGCGATCCGCACCGATTTTATTCTCTCTGCCGAGATCATCGTCATCGCCCTTGGCACGGTACAGGGTGCAAGCCTCGCGCTGCAGCTCTCGGTAGTGGCAGGCATCGCCCTGCTGATGACCATCGGGGTCTACGGGTTGGTGGGGCTGATCGTCAAGCTCGATGACATCGGTCTGCATCTGCTGCAAAAGCCCGATGGCAGCGCCCTGCGCCGCGCGGTGGGGAAGGGACTGTTGGTGACGGCTCCTCGTCTGATGCACCTGCTGGCACTGGTCGGCACCATCGCCATGTTTATGGTGGGCGGTGGTATTCTGGTGCATGGCTGGCCTTTTGCCCATCACCTGATTGAAGGCGCAGCCGCTGTTGTCGCCACCCTGCCCACAGTAGGGGCCGTACTGGCGGCGGTGACGCCGACCCTGCTCAACGCCGTGGCCGGTGTGGTGGCGGGTCTGCTGCTGGTTGCCGTGATGACGCTGGTGAGCCGTCTTGCCCCGGCCAAGGGATAAGCGAGCTTGCGGGCCATGTTCTCTTTTTCCTCTCTTCATTTTTTGGCCTTCGGGACGCTCGGTCTCTGACTTGCTGCCCGCAGGTCTGTTGCGCCTCCCGATAAAGGCCTTTGCGAGAAGTTATGTATCAACAACAGTGGAATAACGACCATATCTACCCGGGCCTCGACAGCACCGAGCTTGAAGCGGACATGCGTGCAGCCCGCCACGCGCTGGAAGAGCTGGCCAGCTATATGGCAGGTCTGGACGGGGTGCGCGGCGATGACGCTGCGCTGCAGGATTTTTTGCGGGAAGTGCGGCTGCGCGCCCGTGATATTCGCCATATCGGCTGGAACGTCGCCATTCTGGCCGCGTGCCGCGGCAGTCAGGATGCGCGGGATCCGCAGGCCAAACAGCTGGCGTCCCGTGCCCGCGCCCTCAACGCCGATCTGTTCAAGACCCTGGCGCCGGTGGAAGATCTGATGCTGGCGCTGCCGGAAGATGAATTTGCCGCGCTGATGAGTGATCCGCTGCTCGGCGAGGAGGCGTACCGCTTGGGCCATGAGCGTCGTTTGCAGGATCAGCGCTTGCCGGTGGCGGCGGAGCAGCTGGTGATTGGTCTGGGCACCGATGGTCTGCACGCCTGGGGCAACCTCTATAACGATCTGGTGGGCAAGATCCGGTTAACCATTGATGGCCGCGAGATGGGGCTGGCCGAGGCGAGCAATCTGCTCTCCAGCCCGATACGTGCGCTGCGTTTAGAAGCCTTTGATGCCATCAGCGCCGGTTGGGAAGGGGAGCAGGAGACGGTCGCCGCTATCCTCAATGCCATCAACGGCTGGCGGCTGGAGCTGGCCCGTCAGCGTGGCAACACCCGGTTGCTCGATGCGCTGGATCTCTCCTGCCACCAGAGCCATATCGAGCGCGCCACCCTCGATGCCCTGATGAGCGAAACCTGGCGAGCCCGTGGGTTGGGTCAGCGGGCGCTGGAGCTTATGGCCGAGCGCCTTGGTCTCGACGATCTGGGGCCGGAGGATCTCTTTGCGCCGCCGCCTGCTTCCAGCAGCCGCGACATTCCTTTTGATGAGGCGATCGCGCTGATTGCCGATGCCTTTAGCCGATTCGATCCCGAGATGGGTGCATTTGCCCGCATGATGGCCGAGAAGGGGTGGATTGATGCGGCGCCCACGCCAAATCGCCGCACCGGCGCCTACTGCACCAAGTTTGCCGAACCGGTCGAACCGCGGGTCTTTGTTACCTATGCCGGCACCATGGATAACGTCATTACCCTGGCCCATGAGCTGGGTCACGCCTGGCACAACTGGGTGATCCGCGATCTGCCGATGAGTCAGCGCAGCTACCCCATGACGCTGGCGGAGACCGCCTCCATCTTCGCCGAAACCCTGGTGCGCAGCGCCCTGTTCGAGCAGGCGCAAAGCCCGGAAGAGCAGCTGGCGATCATCTGGGCCGAGGCCGACGGCGCGGCCACCTTCCTGGTCAATATCCCGGCTCGCTTCGATTTCGAGCAGGCCTTGGTGGCCGAGCGGGCGCAGGGTTATGTGTCGGCAGAGCGGCTCAAGGCGTTGACTGACGAGGCGTGGGGACGCTGGTATGAGGGGAGCCTGACCCGCTATCACCCCATGTTCTGGGCGGCCAAGGCGCACTTCTCCATCGCGGGGCTGGGCTTTTACAACTACCCCTATCTGTTCGGTTATCTGTTCAGCCTCGGGGTCTATCAGCAGTTGATGAGCCGCAAGGCGGCGGGGGAAGAGGGTGTGGCCGAGGCGTATCACGCCTTGTTGCGCGATACCGGCCGGATGAGCGCCGAAGATCTGGTAGCCAAGCATCTGGGGCAGGATATCCGTGAGGCCGCCTTCTGGCAGGGGAGTCTGGCACAAGTAGCGCAGGCGATAGAACGCTTCGAGCAATTGCCTGCCTGATTGGATCAGCGGTGATATGAACAACAGGCCCCCGGACAGTCTCGCTGTCCGGGGGCCTGTTTGTTATGCCTGCTTTTGTTGCGGTTTGATGGGACCAAC
This sequence comes from Aeromonas sp. ANP5, assembly GCF_963870295.1. Taxonomy (NCBI): domain Bacteria; kingdom Pseudomonadati; phylum Pseudomonadota; class Gammaproteobacteria; order Aeromonadales; family Aeromonadaceae; genus Aeromonas; species Aeromonas sp. ANP5. Next base: position 25,258 of record NZ_CAWMRY010000016.1, read on the forward strand.
GAATAGAGGACGGGTCTGGTGAGTCAGATCAGGCTGATAGCCGTTGAAGAAGAGGTTGAGCAGCACCGAGCTGATGGTGGCCAGCAGGATACCGCTATGAAAAAGCGGTTGTAGCTGCGCCGGAAGCTGTTGGAAAAAATTCCCGGAGACCGTCGGGATCATGCCAATTCCGAGACTGATGGCGACGATATAGAGGTTGTGACGGTTGCTGTTGTAATCGGTGCGCGCCAAGATGCGGATCCCGGTGGCCAGTACCATGCCGAACATCACGATGCCAGCGCCCCCCAGTACGAAGGGCGGGATGGAGGCGACCAGCACCGACATCTTGGGGATGAGGCCAAAGGCGAGCAGTATCCCCCCCGACATCACGCAGACCCAGCGACTCGATACCCCGGTCACGCTCACCAGACCGATATTCTGGGAGAACGAGGTGTGGGGGAAGCTGTTGAATATCCCACCAATAATGGTGCCGATGCCATCCACCCGCAGCCCGCGTACGATATCACCGCGCCTGGCCGGATGGCCGACGATGTCGCCAAGGGCCAGAAACATCCCCATGGATTCGATAAAGGTGATGAGCATGATCACCGTCAGGGTGGCGATGGAGATGGGATCGAAGGTGGGCCAGCCGAAGGCGAAGGGCACTATGGGGGCAAACCAGGCTGCCTCGCCGAGGCCATCGAGGCTCACTTCGCCCATGGCGATGGCCACCACGAAACCGAAGATGATCCCGAGCAGCACCGAGATATTGCTGAAAAAGCCCTTGGTGAAGCGGGTCACCAGCAGGATAAAGACGAGCACCAGAAAGCTGGTGCCGATATAGCGCAGGCTGCCATATTCCGGATTACCCTTGCCCCCCGCCATCCAGTCGATCCCCACCTGCATGATGCTGATCCCGATGGAGGTGATAACCACCCCGGTCACTACGGTGGGGAAGAGCGGCATCAGCCGACCTATCAGCGGCACCAGCAGGGTCGAGATGATACCGGCGGCGATGGTGGCGCCGAAGATGCCCGTCAGCCCCAGATCCGGGTTGGCTCCGATGGCCAGCATGGGCATCACGGCGGCAAAGGTGACCGACATGATGACCGGCAGCCGGATCCCGGCAAAGCGGCCAATCCCGACACATTGCAGCAGGGTGACGATGCCGCAGCAGAAGAGATCCGAACTGATAAGGTAGGAGATTTGATCCTTGGGCAGCCCCAGACTGCCGCCAATCACCAGCGGCACCGCCACGGCGCCAGCGTACATCACCAGCACATGTTGCAGGCCCAGGGTAAAGAGTTGGCCCATGGGGAGCATGCGCTCCACTTCATCCACCGGGCGCTTGCGCGCACCCGGTCGGGGGGAGGGGGGATTGGTCTCGTTCATGAACAGATCACTCCTTGAAGCCCGCGCAACTGCTACAGGCAAGATAGTGAAAGCCGCAGCTTTCCCGGTCATTGATCTCGTGTATTGACAGAGGAGCCAGATCCCTCGGCAGTAGTGAGAGGGATCCTGTGCAGCACGGGTCAGTGCACAAAACATGCACAACGCCACTCACGAGAGAAAACGTTTGGCGATAACGCCTTGTTTTTGCGGGATGAGTCACATACCGGCCAGATAAGTGTCCAGCTGCTGGCAGGGGAAGGAGGTGAGGGCATCTCAGATTGGTAAGGGGTTTATCATTATTGGTCTGGCGATCTCACTTTGATAGCCAGGCACCAGAGCGTTGCTCGCAATGCGCCCCTCTGCATGTGACGGCGCTCGCGGGCCGCAGGGCGCAATCGGGGGCGGGGGCGTGATCCAAAGCAAGAAAGTTGGATGTTTTGGTGGCGCACGGGGCCGCCGCTGGGGTAGTTTCGATAAAACCGACACAGATCCTGAGGTCTTATCCATGATCATCTATCTGCATGGCTTTGATGCCACCAGCCCAGGCAATCACGAGAAAGTGCTGCAGTTGCAGTTTATTGATGATGATGTGCGTTTCGTGCACTACAGCACGGTTCACCCCCGTCATGATATGAGCCATCTGCTCAAGGAAGTGAAAAAACAGCTCGATATGAGTACCGATCCCAAGCCGCTGATCTGCGGCGTGGGTCTTGGTGGCTACTGGAGCGAGCGGATCGGCTTTCTGTGCGGCATTCGCCAGGTGATCTTCAACCCCAACCTCCATCCGGAAGAGAACATGCAGGGCAAGATCGACCGGCCGGAAGAATATGACGATATCGGTACCAAGTGTGTAACTGAATTTCGTAAGAAAAATTCAGGAAACTGCCTGTGTATCCTTTCCGTTCAGGATGAAGTGCGCGATAATCGGGACACTGAACGTGAATTGAAGAACTATTACGACATCGTGTGGGATGAGCGCGAGACTCATAAGTTCAAAAATATCTCGCATCATCTGCAGCGGATGAAGGCCTTCAAAGAAGCCTGATCCATCACGTCGACCGATTTCGTTTTAGGGAGCCAATGGCTCCCTTTCGTTTTGAGGAACCGAGGAAAATCATCATGATGAATATTGTCGTTGTAGGCGGCGGCGCCGGTGGCCTGGAGCTGGCCACCAGTCTGGGTCGCAAGCTTGGCAAGAAGAACAAGGCCAAGATCACTCTGGTCGATCGCAACCGCACCCACCTGTGGAAACCCCTGCTGCACGAAGTGGCCACCGGCTCCATGGACGCGGGCATCGATGCTCTGAGCTACCAATCTCACGCCAAGAACCACGGTTTCGACTTCCAGCTCGGCACCCTGACCGACATCAAGCGTGACGATAAACGCATCGTGCTGGCCCCGATCCACGACGACAATGGCGACATCGTGGTCAACGAGCGCGAACTGCCCTACGACTATCTGGTGATGGCCATCGGTTCTGTCTCCAACGACTTCAACACCAAGGGCATCAAGGATAACTGTATTTTCCTCGATAGCCCCTCCCAGGCGCACCGTTTCCACAACAGCATGATGAACCGCTTCTTGCAGTTCGCCACCGAATATAAGCCGGGCGACAAGGTGAAGATTGCCATCGTCGGCGGCGGCGCAACCGGCGTCGAGCTCTCTGCCGAGCTCTACAACGCGGTCGAGCAGCTCTACGCCTACGGCTTCAAGAACCTCACCACCGACAGCCTGAAGGTGACCCTGGTGGAAGCGGGTCCGCGCATTCTGCCGGCTCTGCCGGAGCGCATCAGCGGCGCCGCCCATCAGGAGCTGGTCAAGCTGGGTGTGGACGTGCGTACCGCCACCATGATCACCGAAGCGACTGCCGAAGGTCTGCACACCAAGGATGGCGAGCTGATTGAAGCTGACCTGATGGTGTGGGCGGCCGGTATCAAGGCACCTGACTTCATGAAGGATATCGCTGGTCTTGAGACCAACCGCATCAACCAGCTGGTGGTGAAAGAGACCCTGCAGACCACCCGTGACGAGAACATCTTCGTTATCGGTGACTGCGCTGCCTGCCCGCAGCCGGATGGCAAGTTTGTGCCGCCGCGCGCCCAGTCTGCCCACCAGATGGCCAGCCAGGCGTTCAAGAACATCCTGGCCAAGATCAATGGCGGCGAGATGAAGCCCTACCTCTACCACGACCACGGTTCGCTGGTGTCCCTGAGCCGCTTCTCCACCGTGGGCAGCCTGATGGGTAACCTGATGCGTGGATCCATGATGGTCGAGGGCTACATCGCCCGTCTGGTTTACATCTCCCTCTACCGGATGCACCAGATCGCCCTGCACGGCTACGTCAAGACAGGCCTCATCATGCTGGTGGGTCGCATCAACCGGGTATTGCGCCCGACCCTGAAGCTGCACTAAGCCAAGGTTTGACAGAATTCGGAATACCAAAAGGAGAGGCAACGGCCTCTCCTTTTTTATGGACGCAGATCAGGGAAGAGAGAGTTACTGGCCCAGATAGGTGCGGTCGAAGAAGGTATTGACCCAGTGGGGGCGGTAGATGGCCAGCACCGTCATCGCCATGCCGTTGAGTAGCGCTTCGGGGAACAGCAGCAGCGGCCAGATGGAGAGGTAATCCGCCGTGATGGTATGCCAGGGGTAGCTGTCGCTCAGCCCCATCAGCAACGCGCTGGCTACCACCTTGACCGAGATGGTGAGGGCGCCGCCGAGAAAGGCTGCCACGAAGATATAGACAAAGAGATGGCGCGGCAGCCAGGCCCAGCTGGCCAGAAACAGCAGCCAGCTGGTGGCCACCGGCAGGGCGATGCCAACCAGCGCCTGCCAGCCAAAATCGGCCAGATTGGTGACGCCGAAGTAACCAAGCACCAGCAGGGTCAGGCAGGGGGCGAGCAGCGCCAGCCGCCAGCCCAGCAGCAGGGTGAGGGAGGTGAGCCCGAGAAAATGGACCTCCAGCCCTTCATGAAGACCGGCCCTTAGATACCAGAGCGGTACCAGCGCGATGGCACTGCCCAGCAGCAGGTGCTGATAGAGGGGGTTGTCATGGAGGGTTTGCCACAGGGAGCGGCGCAGGCTAAAGGCCAGCAGTACCAGCCAGATCAGGAGGGCGGCGAGTTGTCCTTCACTCATCTTGTCGTCCATTCATGCAGTAGAGTCCGGGCAGCTTTCCCGACCGCCCCATAGCAGAGCAGGCTGACGAGTCAGCCTGCTTTTACCATCAATATTTGACGTTGTCGTGGTACTTGCCGAGGATGCCCTTGACCCGTTCCATGGTCTCCTTGCTGGGGGGCTTGATCCCGCTCAGCTCGTACGGGTCGCCCAGCACATCCCACTTGTGTTTGCCCAGTTCGTGGTAGGGGAGCAGCTCCACCTTCTCCACGCTCTCGCCCAGCTCGGCGATGAACTGGCCCAGCTCTTCGGCGCTCTCGTCGTCGTCGCTCCAGGTCGGCACCACCACGTAGCGGATCCACATGGTCTTGCCTTTGGCCGCCAGATAGCGGGCAAACTCCAGTGTGTATCTGTTGCTGACGTGGGTCAGCGGAATGTGTTTCTCGTCATTGATCTGTTTGATATCGAGCAGTACCAGATCGGTCTGTTCGAGCAGCTTGTCCACCTGTTCGTCGAGATGACGGACGAAGCCGTTGGTGTCGAGACAGGTGTGGATCCCTTTCTCTTTGCAGGCAGTAAAGAGTTCGGTAATGAAAGCCGGTTGCAGCATGGCTTCACCGCCGGACGCTGTCACGCCACCGCCGGAGGCATTCATGAAGTGGCGATAGCTGGTGATGTCACTCATCAACTCCGGTACGGTCACTTCGCGGCCACCTTCGGTATCCCAGGTATCGCGGTTATGGCAGTACTTGCAGCGCATCAGGCAGCCTTGCATGAATACGATAAAGCGTATCCCCGGACCATCGACAGTGCCGCAGGTTTCGACGGAATGGATCCGGCCAATGGTGCCGTGAGATCCGGCTGGCTGGCTGATTTCAACGGCAGGGATCCGATTAATGACAGACATAAACAACTCCAACGATTCGAGCAGGCCGTTATTTTATTACATAAACCCCTATTGATCCTACACCTTTAGTCCGGCGCCCGGCTGCCAAGCAGCTGCTCCAGCCCCTTGACGGTGAGCGGCCGACTGGTGAGAAACCCTTGATAATGCTGGCATCCCAGCGCTTTGAGGATGGCCAGCTGCGCCTCCTCTTCCACCCCTTCGGCGGTGACGGTAAAACGGAAGACCTGGGCCAGATCGAGTATCGCCTTGACGATGGCTCTGTCCTGTTCGCTGTGTACCAGGGTCTGAATGAAGCTTCTGTCCAGTTTCACCTCATCGGCGGGCAGATCCCGCAGATAGGCCAGCGACGAGTAGCCGGTGCCGAAGTCATCGATGGAGATGAGGATGCCGAGCTCCTTGAGCTGGCGCATTCTGGCGATACTCTCCTGCCGATTCTCCAATACTACCGATTCGGTCACCTCCAGCAGCAGGCGGGAGGGGGGCACACCGGTATCGCGCAAGATGTACTCCACCTGTTGTACGAAGCCCTGGGTGTGGAACTGGCGAGCGCTGACGTTGACCGACAGATGGGGGATTTGCAGGCCACGGTTGAGCCAGAAGCTGTATTGGGCGCAGGCGGTCTTCATCACCCAGTAGCCGATCTCGAGGATCAGGCTGGTCTCTTCGGCGATGGGGATAAACTCCCCGGGTGGCACCATGGTGCCGTCGCTGCGCTGCCAGCGCAGCAGCGCCTCGATACCCGACAGCGAGCCATTGTCGACCCGGTATTGCGGTTGATAGTGGAGTTGCAGCTCGTGATGACGCAGGGCATCGCGCAGTTCATTAGTAAGGGTCAGCCGGTTCTTCTCATGCTGGGCCATCGCCTCGGTAAAGAAGACGTAGTGGCCCTGACCGGCGCGCTTGGCCATGTGGGTTGCGGTGTCGGCCTGTTGCATCAGGACCAGATGATCCGTCTCGTTGCCGGAGAAGAGGCTGATCCCCACCGAGGCGCTGCAGTGCAGTTTGTGATCGCCGATGTCGAACGGGGTGCGAAACAGCCCCATCAGCTCGCGGGCGAAGTGCTCTGCCAGAATTTTGGCGGTGACTTCCCCTTGTCCGAGCTGGGTAAAGAGCAGGGCAAACTCATCCCCCGAGATGCGCGCCTGCACCAGATTGTCCTGGGGCAGCTCCTTGAAACGCTGCACCACGGCCTGCAGCAGCAGATCGCCACAGGCGTGACCGAGGGAGTCGTTGATCGACTTGAAGTTGTCGAGATCCACCAGCAGCAGGGCACCCCACTGGCCGTTGGAGGCGCTCAGGGTCTGCTGCAAAATATGGTTGAGGCTGCGGCGGTTGTGCAGACCGCAGAGATCGTCGTAGTAGGCGAGCTGCTCGATATGTCTGGCCGCCTCTTTTTCCTGGGTGATGTCGTAGAAGCTGCAGATAAAGTGGCTGAGCTCCCCCTGCTCATCCTTGACGCCGTTCACCATCAAGCGCACCGGAAAGAGGTGCCCATCCTTGTGCAGACAACGCTCTTCCCCGAGCCAGAACTCCTGCTCGTTGACGGTGCGGCTGACATCTTCTTTGAGATGATCCCCGTAGTAGGTGGGACGCAGCTTGCGAATGGAGTGACCGATCACCTCTACCTCGCCAAATCCGGTGATCCGGCTGAAGGAGTGGTTGACCTTGAGGATGATGCCGTTGTGATCCATCACGATCAGTCCATCGTGGGTATTGAAGGCCACCTCGGCCAGCCGTAGGGCATCGTCGGTGGCGAGGCGCTTGAGTTCGATGGCGGCCCGCTCGTGCTGGCTGCTTAATAAATCCAGCAGCTGTTCGGGCTCCTCAAGGGGGGTATCGAGCAGCAGGGTGATCTGGCCAATGGGGGCGCCGCTCTGGCCATGGAGCGGAATGCCGATGTAGGCGCTGGCATTGAGAGCAAGCAGCCGGGTCGCTTTGGGATAGCGCACGGGCAGATCTTCCACATAGATGGCCTGACCGTGCTGGAACAGCTCCTGAGCGGGGCCGGGGTCGAGCTGGATAGGCTTGAGGGTGGAGCAGATCTCCTCGTTGATGACGCAGCGGGGGATGATCCAGAGATCCTGACCGCGGGGCTGGAACTCGCCGATCCAGCCCACCCGGGCACCGCTGGCGCTCATGGCCCAGCTTACCAGCGTCTTGCAGTAGTCGATGCCGGTCTGCTGGTGCAGTTCGGGCGGGAGGGCCAGCTCGGCGCGGTGCTCTTCCGGTTGCGGTTGCCAGTGGCCGAGCAGCTGGGCGCTGCTGCGCACCAGCTGCAACATCTCCTCGCTAAGCGGGGTGGAATCGAGATACTCCAGACTCAGCACCCCGAACAGCTTGTCCTGCTCCAGCAAGGCACTATCTAGGCGTGAGCGCACACCGGCACTGGTCAGATAGAGGTGATTGCTCAGCATCGGTTGGTGGGCCGCTTCCGAGAAGCTCAACGCTTTGCGGGTACGCAGGGCGCGGATATAGCGGCTGTCACCGCGAATGGGGTAGAGCGCCTCGACCCCCAGGGTGAACACAGGGGTGAGTTGCTCGCTGCCGAGATCGCCATTGGCCTGATAGTGCCAGAGGATGAGCCGATCGGCCCCCAAGCTCTCTTTAAGGGCCTCGAGCAGGGGCGCATACTGTTGCTGGCTCGCCATCTGGCTGAGGCGCGGCAGTTGCAATGCCAGATCGGCGATGGGCTCCTGGCGAAGGTTCTGCAGACAGATGAGCCAGAAGCCATCCTGCTCGTGAGCGAGGGCGATGTGCCAGAGCTGGCTGGCAAAGCGCACGGTGATCTTGCCGCCATGGCCGTTGGCCAGCAGTTGTTCGATGGGCAGGCGCAGGGCATCGGGCAGCTGGGCAGGCCAGGGGGCACGCGGCTCGTCGAGCCAGTAGAGCGGGGTTTGCATCACGTCGGTCAGGGCGACCAGCCGTTGACTGCGCAGATCCAGACGGAAAAAGAGTGGCGTCTGGAGGGCAGGAGGAAGATGACTGAGTGCGGTAGACGACATGAACAAACAACATCCTGTTAAGCAACCGTCGGGGTTGCAAGAATACTGCAAAATGGTGTGAAACAAAATTTCATTGAATTCTAAATTAGAAAAGTCTAATTTATTGCCCATTATCATGTATGAGGAGTCTTGCAGATGAAACGGATCCTGATTATCGGTGGTGTCGCGGGGGGCGCATCGGCGGCGGCTCGCGCTCGTCGTTTGAGTGAAGAGGCAGAGATCGTGATGTTCGAGCGGGGCGAGTTTGTCAGCTTCGCCAACTGCGGTTTGCCCTATCACATCGGGGGCGATATCCCCGACCGGGATGCCTTGCTGCTGCAGACTCCCCAGAGTTTCAAGCGCCGTTTCAACGTCGATGTGCGGGTCTTCCACGATGTGATTGAGATCGACAAGGCGGGCAAGACCTTGCTGGTGCGCAACCTGCAAACCGGTGAAGAGCAGCGCGAGCATTACGATGTGCTGCTGCTGAGCCCGGGGGCGGCGCCGATCCGTCCTCCCTTCCCCGGTATCGACAGCCCCCATGTTTATACCCTGCGCAACATCCCGGACATGGATCGCATTCTGGCGGCCCTGCATCACGATCAGCCGCGCCACGTCACTGTGGTGGGCGGCGGTTTTATTGGACTTGAGATGATGGAGGCGCTGCATCAGCGCAAGCTGGATGTCACCCTGCTGGAGTTGGCCGATCAGGTGATGGCACCGGTGGACAAGGAGATGGCCAACATGCTCCATGCCCGCATCCGGGAAGAGGGGATCGACCTGCGCCTGCGCACCGGCCTCACCGCCATCGAGAGTCTGGATCTGCCTGCCGAGAAGACCTCCGCCGTACCGACCGCCAAAAGCGGTGGCCTGCGCCTGACCCTCAATGACGGTTCCCATCTTGAGACCGGCCTGCTGATCCTCGCCATCGGCGTCAAGCCGGAAACCCTGCTCGCCGCCAAAGCGGGGCTGGAGCTGGGTCCACGGGGCGGCATCAAGGTCGATGCCGGGATGCGTACCTCGGATCCCTTTATCTACGCGGTGGGGGATGCGGTGGAAGAGATAGATTTCGTCACCGGCGAATCAGTGCTGATCCCGCTGGCGGGCCCGGCCAACCGGCAGGGGCGCATCGCCGCCGACAATATGCTGGGCCGAAGCGAAACCTACAAGAAGACCCAAGGCACCGCCATCTGCAAGCTGTTCGATCTGGCGGTGGCCAGCACCGGGCTCAACGAGAAGCGACTGGTGCAACTGGGATTGCCGTTCGAGAAGGTCTATGTCCATCCGGGCAGCCACGCCGGTTACTACCCGGGTGCCCATCCGGTCAGCCTCAAGCTGCTGTTTGCCCCGGATGGCAAGATTTACGGTGCCCAGGCCATCGGCAAGGATGGCATCGACAAGCGCATCGACGTGCTGGCGGTGGCCCAGCGCGCCGGTCTCACCGTGTTTGACCTGCAGGATCTGGAGCTTACCTATGCGCCGCCCTTTGGATCGGCCAAGGATGTGATCAACATGGCGGGCTTTGTGGCAAGCAACCATCTGAAAGGGGACACCCTGCTCTGCCACGTGGCCGAGGTGCAGGCTCGTAACCCCCATCAGCTGGTGGTGGATGTGCGCAATGGCCCGGAGCTCGACAAGCTGGGGCGGATTCCGGGGGCGCTGCATATCCCCCTCGACGAGTTGCGTGGTCGCCTCCATGAGTTGCCCAAAGAGAAAGAGCTGCTGATCAGCTGTCAGGTCGGGCTGCGCGGCCATGTCGCCTGTCGCCTGCTGAGCCAACACGGCTTTAAAGTGAAGAATCTCTCCGGCGGCTTCAAAACCTGGCAGATGGCCATCGCCGAGTAACCGTTTTATTTCTGTGCCTGTTTGCCCCTCTCCCTTGTGCGTGCAAGATGAGGGGCTTTTTGTTTCTGCTTTTCGCCCTCCTTGCATTCCCTAATTGCAGCAATATTTCGACACACTTTATTTCCTGTGCCGGACAAAATTAACGTTTTGTTCAGGGGATGGGTGCTATAACCCCTGCCTCGTTCATGATGAACCGTGTAGTAGGGAGAGTGACATGCTGGATATGCTGATGGCCATTTGGCATCAGGATTTTGACGCCCTGGTTCAGATGCAGGCGGTACCCCTGCTGATCAGTTGCCTGATGCTGGTACTGCTGCTGGAGTCCGCATTCGTCTTCCTGCCCCTGCCGGGGGACAGCCTGGTACTGCTGGCCGGTGGGTTGGTGGGCATGGGGGTGTTTGGCCCCGAAGTGACTCTTGTCTATCTGCCGTTGGCTGCTGGCATAGGTTCCGTGCTCGCCTACTGGCAGGGACGGGCACTGCAGCGCACCCGCTTTATGGATCATATCGAACGGATGTTGCCTCCCGACAGCCTGCCCAAGGCGACCCGGCTGCTGAAAAAGTACGGTTTTCTGGCGATGTTCTCCTCCCGTTTTATCCCGTTCGTGCGGGTGCTGACCCCCATGCTGATGGGGATTGGCCGCCTGAGCGTGCTGCGCATGTGCGTGGCCAACTTTGCCAGTGCCTTTATGTGGGCGCTCTGCCTCAGTTTGGTGGGCAAGCTGGCGATGAATACCCCCTTCTTTCTCCACCACAGCGAACTGTTGACCCGGGCCCTGCTGATTACCTCGCTGGTGCTGTTTCTGGCGGCCGTCATGGCCATCCTGTTTCGCTGGTTCAAAGGCGGAGCGAAAAATGAGACCAGCCATGACTAGATGACAACCCTTGCCGCACTGGATCAGTGGGCAAGGGGGTTCTCGTGCTGCAGGGGGGCGGAATTGTGCCCATTCGGGTAATGAGCTTTGTGTCGGGTGAGCAGGATGCCTTATCCTGTTTCCAGCCACGCTGCGTTTGCAGCGCTCCAACTCGGGATGGAACCTATGCGCCTCTTCGACTCTCCCTCTGCTTCTCACCGCTCTACCGCTGAAACCGGCGCTCTGCGCCGCCGCTGGTCAACCCTGCTGCTTTGCGGGGTGGTCGGTTTGCTGTCTGGCTGCGGCCCTGCCAAGCCCACCAGCCAAATATCGACCACAGAATCCACAGCCCAGCAGGAGGCCGGGGCGCCAACTTCTGTAGTGCAGGCCAATGCCCGCCAATATCGGGATGCCCCGGCGCTGGCGCTGGTCTTCTCCGGCCCCCTGGCGCCGAAGGCAAACTGGCAGAGCTGGCTCGGGGTCAGTGAGGGGGGCAAGCAGGTGCAGGGGGAGTGGATCCTCGCCGACGATGGTCGCACCCTCTATTTCCCGAACGTTCAGCCCGATAAAAGCTATGAAGTGAGCCTCAAGGCGGGGTTGGGCCCATCCCCCCAGAGCTGGACCCTCAAGACCCGGCCGCTGGAGGCGGGGGCTTCGTTTACTGCCAGCGGCATGGTATTGCCGCTGCGCGACGAGCTACGTCTGCCCATCAGCGCGGTCAACGTGGACGAGGTCAATATCGACTTCTTTCGGGTCGATGCCGAGTATCTGCCCCGTTTTCTGGCGGAGTATCGCCCCGGTGCCGGCATGGGGAACTGGGAGCTTGAACAGATCACCCTGCGCGCCAAGCGGGTGTTCAGCGGACGTTACGCGCTGGAGCTCGATGCCAACCGGCGCGAGACCCGCCTTATTAACGTGAAGGAGCCGCAGCTGGCGGAGGCTGGCGTCTACTTTGCGGTGATGTCGCCCCTTGGCAACTACGACTGGCGCAAGGAGACCACCTATTTCGCGGTGAGCGACATGGGGGTCAGTGCCCGCCGTTACCGCGATCAACTGGAGGTGTTCGTGAGCTCCCTGGCCAGCGCCGACCCGCTCAAGGATGTGCAGCTCTCCCTGCTCGACGAGAAAGGCAACCGGCTGCAGGTGCAAACCACTGATCCGCAGGGCCATCGCCGCTTTGATCAGGTGCAGGGGGCTCGCTTGCTGCTGGCCGAACAGGGCAACCATCTGGCGGTGCTGCGCCTCGATGGGGCTGCGCTCGATCTCTCCACCTTCGATCTCGGCACCCAGCCCTGGCAGGCCCAGCAGTTGTATCTCTTTAGCGGGCGCGACCTCTATCGCCCCGGCGAGCGGCTCGACAGCGAGATCCTGCTCAAGGGACAGGATGGCCAGCTGTTGCCGGGCATGGTGGTGGAGCTGGAGGTGAAACAGCCGGACGGCCAGCTGCTCGAGCAGAAACGGCTGCTGCCGGACAATTTGGGCGCGGCCCACTACGGTCTGCGCCTGCCGGACGATGCGCCGCTCGGGCGCTGGACCATTAACCTCAAGACCGCCGCTGGCAGTCGTTTCGAGTGGCCCTTTTTGGTGGAGGAGTTTTTGCCGGAACGGCTGAAACTGCAGCTTGGCAAGGGGCCGGATGGGGAAGTGACGAGTCTGGACGCAGCCCTGACGCTGCCGCTGCAAGGGGATTATCTCTATGGCGCGCCGGCGAGCGCCACCAAGGCCAAGGCAGAGGTGAAGATCAGCCGCGCCACCATGCCCTTTACCCAGTGGCAGGAGTTCACGCTGGGTGACGTGCTGCTCGCCGAGCAGGCCAAGGATCTCGAGGCGCGCAGTCTCACCCTCAATGAGCAGGGGCAGGGGACTTTTTCGCTTGCTGATGAGCTCGATGGGGTGCGAGCCCTCGGGCCGCTGGAGGTGGCCTATCGGGTGTCGCTCTCCGAGCCCGGTGGCCGCGCCGTCAATCGCAGCCGCACCCAGTATGGCTGGCCTGCGGGCAGCCAGTGGCCGGCACTCAAGGCCGATTTCGTGGCGGATCGGGTGGAAGGGGGCAAGCCGCTCCCCTTCCAGATCCTCAACCTCGATGAGCAAGGTCAACCGGTGGCGGGGGCGGTGAAGGTGCGCCTTATCAACGAGTACCGCGACTACTACTGGCACTACGCCGATGGCGAGGGGTGGAAGTACGAGTTCAACAGCCAGCCTTATCTGGAGCAGGAGCAGACCCTGCAGCTGGATGGCAAGGGGCCGACCCCCCTAAGCTTGCAACTCGCCGCGGGCTGGTATCGATTGGAGGTGGAGAACAGTCAGGGCCATCAATCCAGCCTGCGGGTTGAGATCGGCAGTTACGCCTGGGGCGGCGGTGGCGAGCAGGCACGGCCCGACAAGATTGCCATCACCCTCGACAAGCGCGCTTATCAGGCGGGCGACAAGGCCAAAGTGACGCTGGTAGCCCCGCGCCCCGGCAAGGGGTTGCTTATGGTGGAAGATGGCGACGGTCTGCGCTGGTGGCAGCGCATCGAGCTCAAGGGGGCCGCTGGCGATGCCAAGGATGCCCGCGGCGAGTTCGAGATCCCGGTCAGTCCTGAGTGGCAGCGCCATGACTTGCATATCTCGGCCCAGATCGCCGCGCTAGACAGCGCCTCCAAACCGGTCAGCAAGCAGCAGGGGCAGAGCTTGCGCTCGGTCGGACTGGTGCCGCTCACCCTCGATCGGGAAGCGCGCCGTCTGCCGCTCACCCTGAGCGCGCCTGATAAAGCGGTGCCGCTCACCCGACTGGAGGTGACCGCCACCTCCACCCCCAATAGCCAAGGCCGTGTGGTGCTGGCAGCGGTGGATCGAGGCGTGCTCAATATCAGCGACTACCAGCCCCTCGACCCGTTCGAGATCTTCTTTGGTCGCAAGCGCTTCTCCCAAGATTTGTTCGACAACTACGGGCAAGTGATCCCGCCGCAGGATGGCAAGCTGGCCCGCCTCAACTACGGCGGCGATCGGGCGCCGCTGAAAAAGGGTGGCGCGCTGGAGAGCCGGGTCGAAGTAGCCGCGCTGTGGAGCGGCGAGGTGAATTTTGACCAGCAGGGTAAAGCGGTGATCCCGCTCGATCTGCCCAACTTCAACGGCGAGCTGGCGCTGATGGCGCTGGCCTGGAACGAACAGCAAGTCGGCGAGGCCGAGCGCGCCGTCAAGGTGGTGGCGCCCTTGGTGGCCGAGATTGGCTGGCCGCGCTTTGGCGCCAGAGGCGATGAGACCCGGGCGCTGGTGCAACTGCGCAACATGAGTGGCGAGGATCAGACCCTCTCCCTTGCCTGGACCCTCAACGGTGGGCTGAAAGCAAACGGTGAGCTGCCCGGCACTCTTATCCTTAAAAACGGCGAGGAGCAGTGGTTGACCCTGCCGCTCACCGTGACCGGGGCGAGCGGCGTGGCGAGCCTGCAGTTGGCGGCCAGCGGCAAGGATTTTGCCATCAGCCGCGACTGGACTTTGCCGCTGCGCTCCCCCTGGCCGGCCGAGACTCGCCAGCGCTACCAGATGCTGGCCCCCGGCCAGCAGATGAGCTTTGCGCCAGCTGAGCTGGTCGGGCTGGATCGCGCCAACCTCCAGGGGCTGCTCAGCCTCTCCGGCACTCCCCCCTGGGATCCGGCAGCCCAGTGGCAGGCGCTGGCCGACTACCCCTACGCCTGTCTGGAGCAGACCTTGTCGCGGGCCTGGCCTTACTTGCTGACCACGGCCGATGAGCGGGCCGCCTGGAGCAAACCCGCAGAGGGCAAGAAAGCGGCGAGTGAGGCGGATGTGCAGCGCGCCCTGCTGCAACGGCTGCAGCGGTTGCAACTGCCAAGCGGTGGCTTTGGCCTGTGGGATGGTCGCTCCGACGAGGAGCAGTGGCTCACCGCTTATGCCGCCGACTACCTGCTGGCGCGCAAGGAGGCGGGCGACGCAGTGCCGGAGGCAATGCTCAATCAGGCGCTGAACCGGCTGCAAAGCTATCTCACCGACAGCCAGTATGGCGAGCGCTGGAGCAGTGCCCCCGAGCACAGCCGACTTGCCTATCAGGCTTACAGTGCCTATGTGTTGGCCCGGGTGGGCAAGGCGCCGCTCGCTACCCTGCGCCTTATCTGGGAGCAGCAGGCTGATCACGCTCGCTCCGGTTTGCCGCTCTTGCACCTCTCGCTGGCGCTCTCGACCATGGGGGATGAGCAGAATGCCGCCAAGGCCCTCAGCCGGGCATTGGTGACCGAGCGTGGTGACGACTATCTCGGGGATTACGGTTCGCAGTTACGCGATGGAGCCCTCGAGCTCTCCTTGCTACGCCAGCACAAGCTGGCTGCGGAGCGCTGGCCTGATCTCAGCGCCAAGGTGGCCGACACCCTGGCTCACCGTCAGTGGCTCAGCACTCAGGAGCGGCTCGCCCTGTTGCGACTCGCCCGCTTCGATCCGGCCGTCGACTGGCAGGCCAAGGTAACTTCCTCTCTTGGCAGTGGATCCCTGATCGGTTCGGCTCCGCTACAGCAGGGCACCCCCGAGGCGCTGGCGGCGAGCGCCGTCACTAACGAGGGCAAGGGCTCGCTCTATGTGCAGCGCACTCTGGTCGGTTACCCCGAACAGGCACCGGCACGGATCAGCAAGGGGATGAGCGTGACCCGCAGCTGGTTCAACAGCGATGGTCAACCGTTCGATCCCGCCAAGGTGAAGGTGGGCGATCTGGTGGTGGTGCGGCTCAATGTCAGCAGTGAATCGGCGGTGCCCGATGCCCTGCTGGTGGAGATGGTGCCCGCCGGCTTCGAGCTGGAGAACCCGGCCCTTGGCAACAGCATCAAGCTGGAAGAGCTCTCCATCGAGGGGAAACCGGCGTGGCAGAGCGAGTGGAACGATTATCTCAAGCATCAGGAGTTTCGCGATGACCGCTACACGGCAGCGCTGGATCTGAGCGAGGGGAGCAACCAGCAACTGGTCTACCTGATGCGGGCGGTGACGCCGGGTCGCTATCAGGTGCCGCCGACCCAGGTGGAGGATATGTACCGCCCCGAACTGCGTGCCGTGGGTGAGGATATCCATGAGGTGATCATCTCTGAGTAACATTCCCTCCCTTGAGCGGGTTCGCCCGCTCACTTTCTGGCAGCGTGGCTGGCTGAAATTAGTTCGCACTGGCCACGCTTGCTGGCGCTGGCTTGGTCGCCTGCCACGCTGGCTGCTCTTCTCGGTGCTGGGAGTTGTAGCACTGCTCCTGTCATTGCTGGCGCTGGATAGACTCTTCCCGCCGCCACCGCTCGACCCTGCCTACGCACGGGTGGTGCTCGACATGAAGGGACGACCGCTGCGTGCCTTTGCCGATACCAGCGGCGTGTGGCGTTACCCCGTGACCCTGGAGCAGATCTCCCCCCGCTATATCGAGGCGCTGCTGGGCTACGAGGATCGCTACTTCTGGCGTCATCCCGGGGTCAATCCGGTGGCCATGGTGCGCGGGGTCTGGCAGTGGCTGCGCTATGGGCGGGCTGTATCGGGCGGCTCGACCCTTACCATGCAGGTGGCGCGTCTTATCGAGCCCTACCACCGGAGCGTGCCCGGCAAGCTGCGCCAGATGGCCCGCGCGCTGCAACTGGAGTGGCACTACGACAAGCGCACCCTGCTCACCGTCTACCTCAACTGGGCGCCGTTTGGCGGCAATCTGGAGGGGGTGCAGGCGGCAAGTTTTGCCTATCTCGGCAAGAGTGCGGCCAAGCTGACCTACGCCGAGGCGGCGTTGTTGGCGGTGTTGCCACAGGCTCCCAGCCGCAACCGGCCGGACCGCCATCCCGAGCGGGCCCGCACCGCCCGTGACAAGGTGATGCAGCGGCTGGTAGCGCAAGGCGTCTGGCCCGAACAGGTGTGGCTGGAGGGGCGTATCGAGCCGGTGCTGGCCCGCGGTCACTTCACGCCGATGGAGGCGCCGCTCTTTGCCCGTCTCGCCGCCGACCATCAGGCCGGGGCGCTGGTGCACACCACCATCGACGGGGATCTACAGCGCTGGCTGGAGGGACGGGTGGCGAGCTACATTCGCCGCTTCCCCGAGCAGACCTCAGCGGCGTTGCTCCTGGTAGACAACAAAACCATGGCGGTGCGCGCCTATGTGGGTAGCGCCGAGTATGGCAATTTGCGCCGCCACGGTTATCTCGACATGGTGCAGGCAATCCGCTCTCCCGGCTCCACCCTCAAGCCCTTTATCTACGGTCTGGCCATGGATGAAGGGTTGGTGCACTCGGCCTCTCTGCTCTCCGATGCGCCAAGGCTGGGCTCGGAATATCGCCCCGCCAACTTTTCCGGCGCCTTTCAGGGGCCGGTGACCCTCGCTCAGGCGCTGCAGCAATCCCTCAACGTGCCAGCGGTGCAGGTGCTGGAGGCGCTCGGGCCCGACAAGCTGGTCAGCCGTCTCGACAATGCCGGAGTGCGGCTGGCGCTCTCCGACAAACCCAATCCTGCCATCGCGCTGGGGGCAGCGGGCATTCGGCTTGAGCAGCTGGTGGCGCTCTACAGTGCGCTGACCCGGCAGGGGCAGGTGGCGATGCCGGTCTGGCTGGCGGGGCAGCAGGCGGTGTCACGCCCCTTGCTGAGCCCGGGATCGGCCTGGATCATCTGGCAGATCCTGAGCGCGCAGGGACGGGCTGATCAGCCCTTTGCCAGCGAGGCGACCGGCCGGGTCAACAGGCTGGCCTGGAAGACCGGTACCAGCTACGGCTATCGCGACAGCTGGGCGATGGGGGTCTCCGGTCGCTGGACCATCGGCGTCTGGCTTGGGCGCCCCGACGGGACCCCCATGCCCGGTTTTTACGGCCAGAGCGCGGCGGTGCCGCTGCTGCTCTCGGTCTACTCGCGGCTGGCCGACAACAGCCCCCTGCCGGCACAACCCAACACGGTGAGCGAAGCCGAAGTGTGCTGGCCGCTGGGGCGCAAGGCGAGCGCAACCCTGCCTGAAACCTGTTTGCAGCGACAGAGCGCCTGGTTGCTGGAAGATCGCGATCCACCCACCTTGCCGGATCCCATGGATTGGCCCTCGCCGCTGCGACAGGTGGCACTCACTGCCGAAGGCAAGCCGACCTTGGCCCGCTGCCAGGATGCGGCGCAATCCGGTTTTCGGGCGCTCTGGCCATTGTCGCTGGAGCCGTGGCGGTCCCCCGGCGAGCGACGTCAGTCGCTGCTCGCCAGCAGTTGTGCAGGGGAGGGGCAGAGCGCCGAGCTGCAGGCCCCCATTCGCATCGTGGCGCTGGGGGAGGGCAACCTTATCCGCAGCCAGCGCTATCGGTTGCAGCCCAAGGTGCTGGGCGGTGTCGGCAAGTCGGCTTGGTTTCTCAACGGCCAGCGACTGCGCTGGGACGGGGATCAGGTGCTGAGTGTGGCGGGTCGTTATCAGCTGGTGGTGGTGGATGAAGCGGGCAACAGCGATCGTATCGAGTTTCGCGTGGTGCATCCTGACAGTGATGCCGGCACCATCACCCGTTGATCGTTTTGCCGACAGCCATTGAGGTGAATGTAATTAACTATTTGAAATGCATCAATATTTGATTGGATGAATTAATTTGTGAATAATTACGAGTTCATTCAAATCCAATCGGGAGTTCTCTTTTGCTGCGTGTTCTGTGTCCCTTGCTGGTGCTGATGAGTTCGGGTTGTGCCACAACCAATCATGGTGATCACCATGTTTCTCCTGAACGTACCGGGTTCTATTCACCTTTCGAACCAGCTTCCGAGAGTTTTGCGCGTTGCTATCAGAAACAGTTTGCCTGTACCCCTGCCAATATCCGCCGTGACAGGGCGATGGAGGCGCGCAGGAAGGCGCAAGAGCGGGCCAATCATCGTGGTGATGATTGGTAGGCCGCAGAAAAGGAGAGGGGTTGGCAGATGCCAACCCCTTTTTCATTCCGCCAATTCAGCCCTGTTGGCGCAGATGACCGAGCCGGGTGAAGAAGTGCTGGCTTTTGCGCTGGTGAAAGTGGCTCTTCTTGATGGGATGGAAGATGAGGTTGCTTTCGGGATGGCTCGCTTTTAACTGGTGGAGCATGGCTACGGCGGGCAGGCTGGTGCTGACCAGGGTGGTGAGTGGCATGCTGAGGGTCTCGGGCCCGAGCAGTTGATTGAGCCCTTGCTGAGCCTGCTCAAAGCGGGTCAGGGCCGCCGGGTCGGCATAGCCGCTACCCAGCATGGTGAGCAGGTTGTCGAGGGCCAGATGAAATTCGGCCAACTGCTGGCGAAAGCCGCTGCGCCCGCGCAGGGCAATCAGCTCTGCAAACGGAATGTCGGCCAGGTGAGTGGGCACTTGCAACGGGATCTCGAGGAGGAAGCAATCCTGACCACCGCGATTGTGGTAGCGGGATTCGAGCAGATGGAGCAGGCGGTCGAGATAGTCGTGATCGGTAATAAGCGCCCCGTCATTGGCGAGTGCCCACTCACGGGCAAGGCGCATGGAGATCAGGTTGGCAAAGCGCCGCGCCATTCTGATCCCACCCTCATCCCGGGTCGCAAAGCCGTGAGTCAGGCAAAAGCCGTGCAGTCGCTCCAGTCCCGCCTGATCCGGGCAAAAGCAGTCGTGGTTGGCCTCCTGACGCCAGCGACCAATCAGCTCCTTGTTGCCAAACACCTTGTGGCGGACGAAATCGGGGGCCACCAGGCCGCTTATCTGGCTCTCCAGTTGCGGGGTAATGGCGGCAAAGAAGGCGGCATCGGGCCGCTCGGCCAGCAGATCGGTCTGCTGTTGAAGGGTATCGAGCAGGGCGGTGAGGCCGCTCTTTTCGCTGACGGTGAAGACAAAGGCGAGCCGCTCCAGATAGAGCAGGGCAAATTTGAGCCAGAGCTCGTCGCGTACCTCCATGCCGGGGTAGTAGATATAGGTCTTCATCGGATCAGTCTGTTGTCAAAAATCTGGCGAGGCGCAGGGTCGGGAATATACGCAAGATTGGCGCTGCACGGCAAACACTGCGTGGGGTAATGTGAGCAAACGCTCATCCAGTAGGCGCTGGCCACAAAGTTCTGATATAATTCGCGCCCTTAAATCAAGGTCACCCGAGTCATTACCATGAAGTTCATTATCAAGCTGTTCCCGGAAATCACCATCAAGAGCAAGTCGGTTCGCCAGCGCTTTATCAAGATCCTGCAGGGCAATATCCGCAATGTCCTGCGCCGCTTCGACGACGATGCCCGCGTACGGATGGATTGGGACAAGCTGATTGTGAGCTCCCGCAATGACCAGTTCCGCGAGCAGGCAATCGAAGCCCTGGCCTGCATTCCCGGCATTCAGGCCTTCCTCGAGGTACAAGCCAGCAAGTTTACCGATCTGCACGACATCTTCGAGCAGGTGAAAGCCGTTTGGGGCGACCAGCTCAAGGGCAAAACCTTCTGCGTGCGCGCCAAGCGCCACGGCAAGCATGAGTTCTCCTCCCTCGAGGTTGAGCGCTATGTGGGGGGCGGTCTGAACCAGCACTGCGAAAGCAATGGTGTGCGCCTCAAGAACCCGGATGTGAAGATCAACCTCGAGATCGACGGCGAGGAGCTCTTCATCGTCAGTGCTATTCATCAGGGTCTGAGCGGTATGCCTATCGCGACCCAGGAAGATGTGCTGAGTCTGCTCTCCGGCGGTTTTGACTCCGGTGTGGCTTCGTTCCAGTTCATCAAGCGCGGCTGCCGGGTGCACTACTGCTTCTTCAATCTGGGCGGTGCGGCCCACGAGATCGGCGTCAAGCAGGTGGCTTATCACCTGTGGAACCGCTTCGGTTCATCCCACCGGGTACGTTTCACTGCTGTGGACTTCGAGCCGGTGGTCGCCGAGATCCTCGAGAAGATCGACAACGGTCAGATGGGCGTGGTGCTCAAGCGGATGATGATGCGTGCTGCCGCCAAGGTGGCCGATGAATTCCAGATCCCGGCGCTGGTGACCGGTGAGTGTGTGGGTCAGGTCTCCAGCCAGACTCTCACCAACCTGAACGTGATCGACCGGGTGACCGACAAGGTGATCCTGCGCCCGCTTATCACTTGGGACAAGCCGGATATCATCAGTGAAGCCCGCCGCATCGGCACTTTGGAGTTTGCCGAGACCATGCCGGAGTATTGTGGGGTCATCTCCAAAAAGCCGACCGTGAAGGCCGAGCTCTCCCGCATTGAAGAGGAAGAGGCCAATTTTGACTTCTCCATTCTGGACAAGGTGGTGGCCGAGGCCCGTTACCTCGATATCCGCCGTATCGGTGAAGAGACTGCCGCTGAAGTGCAAGAGGTGGAAACGACTCAGGTACTGGGCGCTGACGAGGTGATCCTGGATATCCGCTCTGCCGATGAACACGACGAGAAGCCGCTGGTGGTGGAAGGGCGTGAAGTACTGCATATCCCCTTCTTCAAGCTGGCCACCGCCTTTGGCGATCTGCCCAAGGAGAAGACCTACCTGCTCTACTGCGATCGCGGTGTGATGAGCAAGCTGCAGGCGCTCTATCTGAAAGAGAAGGGCTTTGACAACGTCAAGGTGTACCGCCCATAAGCGTGTTTTTTACCTTCAATAAAAAAATCCGGCCAATGTGCCGGATTTTTTTATTTCACAGAGTGAGCCATGACTATCAGGGACAGGGAACCGGAGTGAAGGAGTCTTGCCCCTGACAACGCCAGCCCATTTCCGCCTCCCGCATCTGCCACAGGTTGTTGCTGCGATAGAGGGTCAGGATGTAGATCATGTCGCTCTTGCTACCGTCGAGGGCGACCGAAAGCACCAGATCATTGTCCAGCTGCTGGGCATGGATGCGGCTGGGCGTGTCACCATGACCGACGAATCGCAGAGCTACCTCACGGTAGTCATTGACCCAGTTTTGCTGTTGATGGCTTGCCTGGCGTATCTGTTGGTTGAACTGCTGCACCGGCGCCGAGGCCAGTCGTCCAAATACCACTTGTGCTTCGGCGTGGGCTGCCGTCACGTTCGCCAGGAGGAGGGTGGTAAGCATACCGATTTTGCGCATGAGAAGTTCCGGCTAACAACGACTGCTTCTATGACAACAGAAAAGCCTATTTGGTTCAACGCGTGGCACACAGCGACATGATGACGCTGTGGGCCTGCTCTCAATTGCGTTGCAGCGAGAAGGTGGGCAGCGACAGATGCCAGTAGATAGCCGCGACCCGCAGGCCAAACACGGCCGTCATGCAGATGAGCATGGCCGTTACCCTGTCCATGTTTGCCTCCAGCGCCAGGGTATAGAGAATGCCGCCAAGGATACAGGCGGTGGCATAGATCTCTTTTTGCAGCACCATGGGGACCTCCCGCGCCAGTACATCGCGGATCATGCCACCAGCTACCCCGGTCATGGTGCCCATGATCACGGCAATCAGCCCCGGGGTGCCGAAGTTGAGGGCCTTCTGGGCACCGATCACGGTAAAGAGGGCCAGCCCGAAGGCATCCGCCACCGGCAGTACATACCAGGGCATCCTGCGGGGCAGCTTGACCATCCACATACCGATCAGCGCCGTCGCAATGACGACCCAGATATAGAGGGGATCGCGTACCCAGAACACGGGGGTGGCTCCCAGGATCATGTCACGGATGGTGCCGCCGCCGATGGCAGTGACCGCCGCCAAAACCATGACGCCAAACCCGTCCATTCTGAGTCGGCCAGCCACCAATACCCCTGAAAACGCGAATACCGCAGTACCAAACATGTCGCTGATGTAAACAATCTGCTCAACCAGTGTCTGCATGGAGAACAACTCACGCCAAATTGTTGATGGGGCCGCGATTTTAGGGGCTGGTGAGCCCAATCGCCAACAGTGCTCGACAAAATTGAGAGTCGGGACGGATTTTTTCTCGCAGCACGAACGGTAGTGTCTCGTTTGCTCCCTGCCGTTGGCGAGCTTCAGAAGGTTGAGTCTGTCACTGGTTTTGGCCCGATTTTTTCCTTAAGTATCCCCCCGACCTGCCGATATATAAGGTAAGCGGCGTTAATGCGATGAAGCGTTGAAAAAAATGCTAAAGACATCCAAAAACGAGCCGTTAAATAAGACGCATCGGGCACAGAAAATAATAAAGCCAGAGCAAATAGAAGAGTAAATTTAATAGCTTAGGAGAATAGTCATGGGCCTTTATATCAACACTAACGTTTCATCACTCAACGCTCAGCGTAACCTGATGAATACGACCAAATCACTGGATACTTCCTACACTCGACTGGCATCTGGCTTGCGTATCAACAGTGCCAAAGATGATGCCGCGGGTCTGCAAATCTCCAACCGTTTGACCTCTCAAATCAGCGGGTTGGATCAGGGTAACCGTAACGCCAACGATGGTATCTCTGTAGCTCAGACTGCTGAAGGTGCGATGGATGAAGTCACCTCCATGCTGCAGCGTATGCGTACTCTGGCTCAGCAATCAGCCAACGGCTCCAATAACACTGATGACCGTACTGCGTTGCAGCAAGAGTACACTCAACTGATGACTGAAATTGACCGTGTTGCTAAAGATACCACGTTCGGTGGTCAAACCTTGCTCAATGGTGGGTACGTAGGTTCTTTCCAGGTGGGGGCAGATGCAGGCCAAACAATTACGTTTAAAATGACATCGGCTTTTACTATCAAAGGGATGGCTTCGGCTACGAAGGGGAATGCTACAGTCGCGACAACTACAACAGGCGAGCCTTACACTGTGACTAAAAGCAACACAGGTAATGTCACAACTACAAGCATCAGCACTATTACTACAGCCAAAGATGCTCAAACAGCTATGGCAAACTTGGATTACATGATTAAAGTTGTTGATAGTAAACGTGCTGAGCTAGGTGCTGTTCAGAACCGTTTTGATTCTACCATTCGTAACCAAGCTAACGTATCTGAAAATGTCAGTGCTGCCCGCTCACGTATCCGTGATGCTGACTTTGCAACTGAAACCGCCAACCTGACCAAGCAGAACATTCTGCAGCAAGCAGCGTCGACCATTCTGTCTCAGGCAAATCAGCGTCCGCAGTCTGCACTGTCACTGCTGCAAGGCTAACAAAAGAAAACAGGGCGGTTGTTCAGGCCGCCCTGATCAAGAGATGGAACAAAGGGGTGTTCGGGTCGCACTCTGTTCTATCGGGAGAGATATAAATCTCTACTAGTGATGCCAAGTGTTGTCCAGTTGTTCAGTTCTGTCACGCTTGGTCATATTCTCCTGAGCATATGCTCATCTTTAGGCCGGTTTACCGGCCTCTTTTTATTGTGCCGCCAAATTGACGTCACTCTATCAGCAATTAGCATGAACCGTGCCAACATCCTTCTTCCTGTAAACTGGGTCATCATCAGCTGTGAGTTGTATGGTTATGCTGCTTAATTCATATCCTGTTGCCGCTTCCCGGAGAAAACTTGCCGCTTTAGGCAACAATTTTCCTAAAGCTTGCCTCTGTGCTGCCGTTAAATAAAGTGAAGCAATCGAGGGGTGTTCGGAATCCAACGTTTGCACTACTGCGGGTGACCTGTTCGTTCAAACAGACACCCGCCTGAAGAGACAGGAATGTTCAACCTCCTCTTCAAACGGTGGGCCGTCGTTTTGTTTGGACGACGCAACCTGCAGTTGCATGTTCTTCGGGAGAATATTTTATGGCTATGTACATTAACACCAACGTTTCATCACTGAACGCCCAGCGTAACTTGATGAATACCAACAAATCGCTGGATACCTCCTATACCAGGTTGGCATCCGGTCTTCGTATCAACACAGCCAAGGATGATGCTGCTGGTTTACAGATTTCCAACCGTTTGACTTCACAGGTTAACGGTTTGGACCAAGGTAATCGTAACGCTAACGATGGTATTTCTGTGGCACAAACTGCTGAAGGTGCGATGGATGAAGTGACCTCTATGTTGCAACGGATGCGCACTTTGGCTCAGCAATCAGCGAACGGTTCCAACAACACGGATGATCGTGTCGCTTTGCAGCAGGAATATGACCAACTGACGACAGAGATAAATCGTATTTCTGGCGATACCACTTTTGGTGGTCAAAAGCTGCTTGATGGTACTTATAAAGGATCCTTCCAGGTCGGTGCAGATGCAGGGCAAACAATTACCTTCAAGATGACATCTGCTTTCACGATCAAGGGTATTGCATCTGCGACAAAAGGGAGTGCAACAGTAACTACCAGTACCACTGGTGAGCCTTATACTGTTGCTAAAGCAACTACAGCGGTTACTACAACTAGTGTTAGCAGTATTAAAACCGCTAAAGATGCTCAGACAGCCATGGCCAACCTTGATTTCATGATAAAGGCCGTGGATAGCAAACGGGCAGAGTTGGGTGCGGTGCAGAACCGGTTTGACTCGACCATTCGCAACCAGTCCAATGTGTCCGAGAACCTGAGTGCTGCACGTTCGCGTATCCGTGATGCAGACTTTGCGACAGAAACAGCCAACCTGACCAAGCAGAATATCCTGCAGCAGGCGGCATCAAGTATCCTGGCGCAAGCCAACCAAAGACCGCAATCTGCTCTGTCCCTGTTGGGTTAACGGGCAGTGATGAGATAGAAAAGGAGCGACGATATGGCCAATGACATTGGAATTCCCTCATCGGTCACTCCTTCTTCTCTTCAGTCAAGTAGCAAGAGCGGCCAATCGGCCGCTCAAGTGCTATCTGGCATGGCGGAAGAGCAGCGGGTGATGACACAGGATGTGGAAAAGCAACAAGAGGAGCGAGCTAAAGAAAAGGTTCGCAAGTCTGATGTCTCTGATAAGGATATTGAAAAAGAGGTACAAAACTTGCAAGAGTTCAGCAAGTTACAGGGATGGACCGTCAACTTCAGCGTCGAAAAGGATCTCGAGCAAGTTGTTATCAAGGTGATGGACGCCAATACCAAGTCAATGATCCGTCAGATCCCAAGTGAAGAGTTGCTGGCTATCAGCAAGCGTCTCAAGGAGCTGCGTGAAGGTGATGTTATAGGTGGTGGCTCAAGAGTCGGATTATTGCTTGATAAAGAGATTTAATACGCAAGTTTTACGAGGAGAGTGAGAATGGCCACAATTACGTCTGCCGGTGCCGGCTCCGGACTCGATCTGGAGTCAGTGATTAGCGCCAGTGTCAATGCCAAAAAGGCACAGCTGATGCAGCCCATCACCACCAAGAAGACCAATGCTCAGATCACTCTCTCAGGGGTTGGGCAGTTGAAATCGGCCATCGCCTCTTTTGTGACGACACTCCAAGCCATGTCCAAGGATGATGCGTTCAACAAACGCTCGATTAATATTACCCAGGATAAAGATAATCCGGTGCTTAAGGTGGAGAGCAAAACGGGTTCCTCTAACGGGCAATACGATATAACTGTCGAAAAGTTGGCGAAAACTAGCAAATTTGAAGGCAGTTTTGACTCTTCGACAACTCCAATGATCACTCAAGATGGAACTTTGACGTTTAAGGCCGGTGATAAAACCTTTGATGTTGATGTGAAAGTGGGGGACTCGTTACAGTCCATCCGTAAACGCATCAATAATGATGGTGATAATTTTGGTCTTAATGTCAACATCATGAACACATCTGATGGTAAATCTAAACTCGTTATTGACTCTGGGGTGAGTGGGAGTGGCAAGGATCTGGAGATCACCGGAAGCACCACTGAGTTGGCAGATAACTTCACTTCTAAATTGTCAAAAACTCAATCCGCGCAAGATGCTCAAATCAAGGTAGATGGAAGTACGCTGACCAGTGCTACCAACACATTTGATGGCACTATAGTTGGCCTCAAACTGACAGTTTTGAGGGAATCAGATAGTACGAGTACGACTGCAAGCGATGGTTCGGTGACCAAGACTTACAAGTCCAACAAAGTTGACGTGACCACCGACAAAGCTGGCATCAAGGACATGGTCAAAAGCTTTGTTGACGGTTACAACGCACTGGTTAAAAAGAGTAATGATCTTGGCAAGCGCAACTCGATAGTGGCAGGGAAGAGCCAGAATGATGGCGGTGCTCTGGCGGGGGATGCAACGACGCGTGCCGTGGTCAATATGATGAATGGCATTATCACCGAGCCCTCACAAAAGTCCTCTACTTACTCAACGATTTTCCAGATGGGTATAAAGATGGATAACAAGGGGGTATTGTCTATCGACGATACCAAGTTCAACGAGGCTATAGACAAGAATTTCGATCAGGTCGTGGCAGTTTTTGGCGGCAAGGATGGGGTCGCAGGTCAGTTGGCCAGCCAGCTGGAAACCTATTCCAAGACCGGTGGTTTGCTAGCTAAGCGAGAAGATTCTCTGAATTCAGATCTGCGTGAAGTGAGCCGCAAAGAGTCAGATGTTGCCACTCAGCTGACCAAGTATCAAGAGACCTTGCGTGCCCGTTACGGAAGCCTGGATGCCATGCTGGCCAAGATGAACAAGTCGGCTTCATATTTGAATCTGCTAAATACCCAAAATAGTTAATTTGAAGTGATGAGTGGTGTCTCATATGTATCGTAAAAATATAAAAGCCTATACCACCCAGAATCTGCAATCCGAATTGGCAGTAGCTGATCCTTACCGCGTGATTCAACTTTTGATGCAAGGGGGCCTGGAGCGTCTGGCTCAGGCTCGCGGTGCCATCGAACGTCGAGATTTTGAGCAAAAATCCCAATCTATCTCCAAAGCCATGGCTATCATCAACGGGCTTCAAGATTCGCTTGATCTCTCTTATGGTAAGGTTCCCGAAGATCTTTTTGCCCTTTATGACTATATGAAATTTCGGATGATGGATGCTAGCCGTGATATGGATATTACAGCTATCGATGAGGTGATGAATCTGATGCTGACCGTGAAAAGCGGTTGGGATGCCATTCCTGTCGAGGAGCGTGACAAGGCCTTGGCTCAACAAAAGATAGGCCGAGCCGAATGAGTAATAACCGTTTGCCAGAATTAATCGCAGCAGGTCAAGAGTTACTGACCCTGTTCGACCAGGAGGATGTGCAAACGGCTGAACAGTTGATCGATCATTATCTCATTCTCCTTGATGCTGTTTTCCAGCATATCCAGCCACATGTAGTTATTGATATGGAGCACCAGCAAGCATTGGTGCAGTTTCAAACCTTACATGAGCGGATAGAACATGCAAAGAATCAGACAGAAACAGCTTTGTGGAAACTTTCAAAAGCAGGTCGAGCATCTGATATGTACAAGCTGAACGCGGGTTAGTACTACATGGATATTCATAAAAAAATTACAGATATAGAAAATGAGTTGGCCCGACTCGCGCAGCAAAAGCAGCAAGAAACTGCAATGCAGGAGGTGCTTCCGCTGCGCTATGAACTCAACATGGCTGCGTTTGCCAAGTACATGCCCGCCATTCATGACTTTTTCAAAGCATACCAGCCTGCCAGGCCTTTTCGTTTCTTCTGTAATGAAAATGGCGTTCCCAATATTCTGTGGCTTGACGAGGGCGTCTCGCTTTATGGGGACGATCCATTTAGCGAGGTTCAGTCGCAGATTGCCGAGGTCATTGAACAAAGCGTTTTGCAGTGCATCGATTTTGTGCCTCAGTGGTATATCGACGGCCAAATCCATATCAAATACAACAATGAAATCTCCAAATTAAAAGAGAAGTCAGCGCTGGAAGGATTGCGTCTCAACGCGGCATTACATTCTGATATTCCTCTGGCACTGATGTATGGCATTGGTTTGGGCTACCAGCTCGGTTGCTTGTATGAACAGTGCAAGATCAAGAATCTGTTTGCTTTTGAGCCTGATCTTGACATGTTTTATGCCTCGCTTTTCTGCTTTGACTGGCATCAGCTGCTCGCCTACATGGATGAGGAGTCGATCAGCCTTCATCTCTTTATCGGTGTTGACGAGCAATTACTGGTCGCTGACATGATGGAGGCGCTGCATCGCAAGGGCGCATTCTGGTCGGCAAGCTATTTCTCCTTTTGCCATTACCACTCTCCCAAGCTAGACGCCTTGATAACACAGGTAGAAAGGGAGTTTTATCTGCTCAAGACGGGGTGGGGGTTCTTTGATGACAACATCTATGCACTTGCCCATAGCCACACCCATCTGCAAGATGGCACCCCCTTTTTGAAACGCTGGAGGGATAGCCGTCCCTTCGAACAGGTCCCGGTCTTTGTGGTTGGCAATGGTCCCTCACTGGATCAGAGCATCGAGTTCATCCGGCAGCATCAGCAGCAGGCCATCATCATCGCATGTGGTACGGCGGTCAGTGCGCTGTATAAAGCTGGCGTCAAACCGGATATCTACGTTGCAGTGGAGCGAACTAAAAGCTCTGCGGATTTTCTGAATATTCTCAATGCCGATGACTTTATCAAGGATACGGTGTTTCTGAGCGTTGATGTCATCCATCCTGAATGCAAGCGCTTTTTTCGCAAAACAGGATTGGCATTCAAGCCCAATGAGCCGATGTTCTCCATGCTGATTAGCGCGTTTGGTCAGGCATTCGAGTACGATAATATCGAATTTTCCAATCCGTTCGTTGGTAATACCGGCCTCAATTATGCGGCCTTGCTTGGCTTCAAGCAGGTGTATTTGTTTGGTATCGACAATGGCTATAAAACAGCCGGACAGCATCACTCCAGCCTGAGTCTCTATTACAACGACAAGCAAGAGGCTAAATACCAGGAAAACTTAAAGAATACTTTCCCGGCACCGGGTAACTTTGGCAACGAAGTGCGTATCAACCATCTATTTGGACTGGCCATTCATAATATGGCCCGTGTATTGCGTGATTATCCCGAGATGCAGTGCGTCAACAGTAGTGACGGCGCTTATATCGAAGGGGCGATCCCTCGCCGTGTTGAATCGTTGCAACCAGAATGGCCGGTACTTGACAAGATCGCACTCATGGATGAAGTGATGGCGACTTGTTTCCAGCCTTTTGACATGGCCAGTTTTGATTTTGCCGCTGCGTTGCAGGTGCCGCTGTTCGTTGAGCTTGTGGACAAGTTCCGTGATGACTGGCGCCAGGTAGCCTGTGAGCACAACGCGGTGCTGGCTATGATGCAACGCCATCACGACTATCTGCTTTATCTGTTGATGAGCCGCGAATCCCATCTCTATCGGGTCTTGATCGGTTCAATGAACTATTTCTACGCCAATATCATCAGCCTGATGATGTCGCAGGTGACAGCAGAACCCGAGGTACTGGCGGTCAAGATAAAAGAGGCGCAGGCAATCCTGGAGTTATTTTTCGAGGACAGCAAAGTGATGTATGCCGATGCGTTCGATGGCCATGATACCACCTACTTTACCGGCCTGGATGTGTTCAAGCGCTAGTCCTTGAATCGGATGGGGATGACTCTGTTCATCTCCATTTCCTAACAGTATGATATAGAAGTATTTAATCCTTTCAGGTGCATATATGGCCACCCTTTCCCTGGCATCCACCGCATTTCTCATGCCCGGTAATGTGGCATGGGCTCCTTTGGCCCGACATGCACAGTTGCAATTTTGTCCTCAAGGTCAATGGCAGCCGATGGCCGCTTGTGACGGACATCTGGTGCTCTGGTTTTGGGAGCAACTGCTGACCGACAGCGAATGCCAGCATTGGTACACCTTGGCTGAACCCGCATTGTCCGAGACCATCGACACCTGGTTGGAAGCATTGCTCTCGCCACTGCGGGGGCTCCCTCATCTTTATCTCGGTGCCTGTTCACTGCAAGGCGGCGGTGTGAGTAGCGCTCTTCATCCCTGGATGATGCAGCTGGATGTCTGCTTTACCCGAGCGCTTGCACGTCACCACATTAGGGATTTGGGGCTGGGTCGCTGGCTCTCTGAGCAGGGGCGAGCCCATTGTGTGGACGAGCGTAATCGTTACCTTCTTTCTTGTCCTCTCTCGATGCACGGCTTGACCAGCCTTGCCGACTGGATTGCCGCGCGTTGGATGCTTGATCAGGCGCCAATACGCAAGGTGCTGGTGCTCGATTGTGACAATACCCTGTGGGGGGGGGTAGTGGGTGAAGAGGGGTTGACTGGCCTTTACCTTGGTCAGGACGGTCTCGGCAAACTCTATCAGTCGTTTCAGGATGCGGCGCTTTACTGGTATCAGCGCGGCGTGTTGTTGGCATTGTGCTCTAAAAACGAGCCTGCAGATGTTTGGCTGGTGTTTGAGCAGCATGGCGCCATGAGACTCAAAAGGCGAAATATTGCAGCATCTGCCATTGGTTGGGGCTCTAAATCTCAAGGTTTGCGACATATTGCTGCCAGCCTCAATCTGGGGCTTGAGGCCTTGGTCTTCTGGGATGATTCCCCCCTGGAAAGGGCTGAAGTTCGCCATGCTCTGCCACAAGTCGATGTCATTGAACCACCAGCAGATATTTGGGCATGGCCTACAACCTTGCTCACTTATGGGGGGTTCTCGCGCACCTTCAGTGGTGATGACGCTCTTCGTCAGGCCTCCTACCTGGCATTGGCAGACGCCGCCCAGTTACGTAACGAGGTTGGCAGTGAACAACATTTTCTCGCCTCCTTGTCGTTGCGTGCAGCGATACAGCCGTTGGCGGTGGATAACCTTGCTCGTGCCGAGCAGATCATCCATAAAACCAACCAGTTTAATCTCTCCTGTCAGCGATATGAGGCGAGCGAGCTCAAACGGCTGGCGCAGTCTGGCTGGTGCTGGCTAGTGTCGTTGCAGGATCGCTTTGCTGATCATGGTTTGGTTGGCTTGGTGCTGATCATAAACATCACGCCCAAACTGGCATTGCTTGACACGCTGGCTCTGAGTTGCAGAGTGTTGTCCAGAGGACTCGAATATTGGTTACTGGATGCAGTCTCGGCTGCATTGCGCGAGGCAGGGATCGAGCGTCTGGTTATTGGCTCGAAACGTTGTGAACGTAATGAACCTGCGCTGACATGGTTGGCATCCCTGTCGTTGACCCCCTGTGATAATCCGGATCCCGCCCGTTTTTCCCATGAGCATTACCATAGTCTGGCGCTCGAACAGCTGAATTTGCCTTTTTTGGAGTTTTATCACCATGACTGATCTCTTCACTCTGTTGGAACAGCAGTTTCCTTCTGCAACCGTCACGCGAGGCGACTATCAGTTGGGACTTGGGGCCTTTCCGGAATGGGATTCGCTCGGTCATTTCAATTTTCTGTTGCTGGTTGAGCAGACGTTCTCGGTACGCTTCGAGCCTGAAGAGCTGGCGACGATGAAACAGCTTCAGGACATTCGTGATGCGCTGTTGCGTCGTGGTCTTGTGCTGTGATTGAAGCTCTCTCTCATGTTCTTGGCTCCCTCGGGATCGCTCGAGGGAGCGCTATCATGGTTCACTCTGACGCCATGGCTGTGTCCCAGTTTCCAGGACGGGGCAATGAAGCCGGCATACATGCTTTTTGGTTTGGGATGCAGGAGTGGCTTGGAAACGAGGGTACTCTGCTGGTGCCAACATTCACGTATAGCCTGACTCGCCAGAGCTGTTTCGACAGGGCGACATCCCCCAGTGAGGTCGGGTTGATGACGGAGCAGTTTCGTACTCTGCCAGGGGTTGCGCGGACTCGCGATCCTATCTTCAGCGTTGCGGTATGGGGAGCGGGGCGTGATCAGGTGGTTGCAGCAGGGGGTCATGACTGCTTTGGTGAAGAGAGCCCCTTCGCTTGGTTGGCGGCCCACGATGGCTGGATTGCCGGTTTTGCCTGTCATCCCGATCGCATTACCTTCACCCACTATGTCGAGCAGCAACTAGGTGTCGATTATCGCTTTATGAAACGCTTTGAGGGTGATGTCCGCGAGCAGGGAATTGTGCGCCCCTGGCATTGTGACTACTTTGTGCGAAGACTCGATCTGGCCAGCGAGATAGATCTTTCCCGTCTGGTTGAAGCCCTTAAAAATGAGGGCAGATGGCACCAGGGGTTATTTGGCCGGTTACCAGTCTGGGCCGTTCGCTGCGCCGACTTTGCCGCGGTGGCAAAAGAGCTGATCGCTGCCCATCCCCATGCGCTTATCAGGGAGGGGAGATGAAACTGCACCATATTGGACTGGTGGTGGCCGAACTGGAGCTTGGCGTACGCTATTGCTGCGAGACCCTCGGGCTTTCCCGCTTTAGCGAGCCGGTGCTCGATCCTTTGCAGCGGGTGCATATCTGTTTTGCCTATGATAATGCGGGGATTTGCTATGAACTGATTGCTCCTGCCAGTGATGATAGCCCCGTCAGTCAGGCGTTACGTACCCGTCATAACCTGCTCAATCATCTGGCTTATGAGGTGGCAGACCTGGCAATGGCTGCCGAAAAACTGCGGGCCCAGCGTCATCTTCCCCTCGGGCCCAGCCAGCCGGCCATCGCGTTTGGCGGCGCCCACGTCCAGTTTTTCCTGAGCCCCCTTGGCCACATTGTCGAATTGATCGAGGCACCCACCCCATGAGTTTTCTACCCAAGAGCGGCTATCTGCCCACCGACTGGGACGACCAGGCACAGGTCGGTGAACAGCTGCATCGACTGCTCACCCTGCTGTTTCCGCTCAACCGCAGCCTGACCGGGGACGGGGTTCGACAGTCGTTGGCCCTGTGGCGCGAGCACTGCCTGCCCGAGCTGCAGATCCATGAAGTGGCCAGCGGCACCGAGTGTTTCGACTGGACAGTGCCTGACGAGTGGAACGTGCGGGAGGCTTACATAGTGGGGCCGGATGGACGCAGGGTGGTGGACTTCCAGGATCACAACCTGCATCTGGTCGGTTACTCGGAGCCGGTGCGCTGCACCCTCTCGCTGGCCGAGCTGCAGCCCCATCTTCACTCTCTGCCCGAGCAGCCAGACGCCATTCCCTATGTGACCTCCTACTACAAGCGTCGCTGGGGCTTCTGTCTACCCCATCGGCTGCGAGAGGCGCTGCCGGAGGGGCAATATCAGGTGGTGATCGATGCCACCCTGGCTCCTGGCTCGCTCACCTATGGTGACTGGGTGCTGCCGGGGGAGAGCGAGCAGGAGATCCTGCTGTCGAGCTACACCTGCCACCCCTCCATGGCCAACAACGAGCTCTCCGGCCCCTGCGTCGGCGTCTTCCTGATGGCCTGGCTGGCGTCACTGCCAACACGCCGCTACAGCTACCGGCTGATGCTGGTGCCTGAAACCCTGGGGGCCATCGTCTATCTCTCCCGCCATCTGGATCAGCTCAAGCAGCGCACTCTGGCCGGCTTCAATCTGACCTGCCTTGGTGATGACCGCAGCTACTCCTTCCTGCCCTCACGCCAGGGCAACACGCTGGCGGATCGCATCGGTCGCCATGTGCTCGGCCATCTGGCTCCGGGTTACCATGCCTACAGCTTCCTGGAGCGGGGCTCCAACGAGCGGCAGCTGTGCGCACCCGGCATCGATCTGCCGGTCACCTCGGTGATGCGCAGCAGATACGGTTGTTATGCCGAGTACCACACCTCGCTTGATGACCTCTCGCTGGTGACGCCGGCCGGTCTGGCGGGCGGCTTCATGGCGCTGCGCCGGGCCATCGAGTGTCTGGAGCTGGACGAGCGCTGCGAGGTCACCGTGCTGGGCGAGCCCCAACTCGGCAAGCGGGGGCTCTATCCGGATTTGTCGACCCGCTACTCGGGCTGGCAGGTGAGGGAGATGATGAATCTGCTGGCCTACAGCGACGGCAAGCTGACCCTGTTCGAGATTGCCGAGACCATAGGGGCGCCGTTCTGGCGGGTGGAGCCGCTGGCGCGGATGCTACTGGATGCCGGGCTGCTGCGTCGCCTCAGCCCGCAACCGGACTACTCGATCACCAGATAGGCTGGTCCCGGGTTGTGCGGGGTGCGACGGATGGCGTAGCGATCCAGCCCCAGCACCTCCTTGAGGGCCAGGGTCTCTCCCGGAAAGGCGGGCCAGTTGAGCTCATCAAATGCCAGCACCGATCCTTTGGTCAGGTGCGGTTTGATGAGCTCGAGGCATCGGCGGGTCGGCTCGTAGAGATCAAAGTCAAAATAGGCCAGCGCAACCATGGTCTCCGGCTGACGAGCCAGATAGGCCGGCAGCGTCTCGGTCACATCCCCCTTCACCAGCTCGTGCTTGACGATATGATCCAGCGGGCTTTCCGCCTCATGGGCGGCGAGCAGCTGCGCTAGATGTTGTTCATAGTTGGGTGTGACGCCGTAGGCTCCGGGCTGGATGGCCGCATCCGATCCATCCTGCGGAGCGTGGGAAGGGAAGCCGCTGAAGGTATCGAATCCCACCAGCTTGCGGTTGTAGTTGTAAGGCTCATACATGCCGCGAAACGAGGAGAAAAGCGCCAGGTTCTGACCCCAGCGGGTACCGAAATCCATGATGACACCGTGGACTGGCACGATCTTCTGATACAGCTCGTGCATGAACAGGATGCGGGAGAGCGACTGGCGCTTGAGGTAGAGGCCCAGGTTGTTCTGCAGCTCGGCCGCAGGCAGCGGGCTGGCGTGCAGCAACTCGCTGAAGGTCTGGCGACGTGACAGCTCCTGCTCGGAGGCGTTGGAAATGGCCTTTATCATCAATGGTCTCCTGTGGTGGTTTCGCCGGCCGGGGTCGACAGGCAGTGCACCACTTCATATTCGAGGTAGTCGGCCAGTCCCAGCCAGTCCTGGCGCTCCTGGCACTGCAGCAGGGCAGCTACCAGTCCGGGTGGCAGGTTGCCCTGCTCGGTGAGCACCTCTTGCAGCAGTTCCGGCAATGCCTGACTCGCGGCGACCGACTGCCCCAGCCGAAACTGGTGTGCCAGGGCGGTGAGGCGGGTGATCTGGCCGTTTTTCATTGCACGTACTCCGGGTGATAGCGGCAGCCGGCGATCTCCGCCCCTTCCCGGCTGCAGTTCCAGAACTGCACCTCGGGGTGGCGCGCTATGTAGCGCTCTAGCTCGGTGCGGTAGGCGGAAAAGTTTGGATTGGTCTTGACCCGCCGGCCATGGCCGTCGAGGGCCCAGCTGAGGGCCAGCGCGGCGCTGGGCCCGAGGGCACCATCGGCCCAGCCCGAGTGGGTGAGTTCGCCGGGAAAGGCGAAGTCGGTGCCCAGCAGGATGACCTGGTGGCAACCCATCTGCACGGCGAGATCCACGGCGGGATGAATGACGCTGCCGCCCGAGTGCAGCACGCCCTTGGGGAGCGTCTGTCGCAGCTGCTGATACATGGGGCTGCGGGAGTAGGCGGTCATGCGTGGCCCCTGCCAGGCCAGCAGGGCTGCCGTGGGAACCGTGGGGTAATAGACCAGGGTGGTCTGGGCCGACTGGGCGGCGGGCAGCCGGTTGCCGTGGATGGCGTCATCGATGGTGACGACGATGTCGGGCCGGATGCCGTGGCTGAGCAAAAACGCCAGCGCGGTATCGACGCTGATCAGCAGGTACTCCTGCCGGCGGCGCTGCAACTGGGCCTGCAGGGTGGCCAGGTTGTGCTGCAGGGTTGGGCCACTCGCCACGATCAGCGCCTGCTTGCCCTGAGCCAGACCGAACAGGGAGGCCACATCGCCGTCGCCGGCCAGCAGATCGCGGTTTTCCGCCAGCCGCCGGGTGACATCGGGGTGTTCGGCGTCGAACCTGGCCCGGGCGAACGGCAAGTCGATTTCACTCACCAGCCGATCGCGGATGCGGGCGGCGGCATCTTCCACCAGCAGCAGCTCGGGCGGCAGGGCGAAGAAGGGCAGGCGCACCTCCCCCTCGTCGCCGGCCATCATCAGCTCGACCCTGGGGTCCGTCAGCCAGTCCTGCTGATCCAGCAGCCGCAGTATCAGGGCAAACAGGGCACCATTCATGATCTTCACTTCCAGCCGCTTGAGGCTGCTGCGCCCCAGCAGGGCGCGCGGCAGATCGCCAAGCCCTGTGCCGTAGAGGTGCAGCACCGGTTGCTCGGGCAGGCTGGTGGCCTGCAGCTCGGCCTCCTTCACCCGATCGTGCCGGCTGGTGAGCTGGATGCCGTGGAGGCTGAGGGTGGAGCCGAGCCCTTCGGTCAGCTCGGCAGGCAGGCTTTCTACATCCTGTGCCAACAGGCGGTGCCAGAGGGCGGGCCAGCGCTGGCTGATGAGTCTGCCGTGCTGGTTGAAGAGATCATCACTCATCGTTGTCTATCCACTCCCAGCTCAGCGGTTGGTTGGCGCTCAGGCTGCGGTTGACCCGCTTGCCGACGAGCCGATCGTAATCGGCTGGGGGCAGGCCGAGGGCGGGGCGCACCGACATGATGTGCTCTGCGGTGAGCACCTCGCCAGCAGCAATGTCCCTGACCAGATAGAGGGAGCGGCGAAACGCACGGTTACCCTGTTCACTGGCGGTGAGCTGGTAATCGGCCACCCCGAGGGCGGCATGAGCGGTATTGACCGAGGCAATCAGCTCGGCGAGCTCGGCCGGCTCCATGGAGAAGGCGCAATCCGGCCCGCCGTCGGCGCGGGCCAGGGTGAAGTGCTTCTCGATGAGGGTTGCCCTGAGCGCAGTGGCGGCGATGGCCGTGGCCGATCCCAGAGTGTGATCAGAGAGCCCAACCTCGACCCCGAAGCGCTGGCGCAACATAGGGATGGTACGCAGGTTGTATTCGGCGGCTGGGGCCGGGTAACCGCTGACACAGTGCAACAGTGCCAGCTGGCCGTTGCCATGCTTGAGCGCCATCTCGACTGCCGCAGTGATCTCGGCCTCGTTCGCCATGCCGGTGGAAATTATGAGCGGCTTGCCGGTCTGGGCTGCGTAGCGAATGAGGGGAAGGTCCACCAGCTCGAAGGAGGCGATCTTGTAGGCCGGGCAGTCAAGTGATTCCAGCAGGTCCACCGCACTGAAGTCGAATGGGCTGCTAAAGACCGTCAGCCCCAGCTCGCGCCCTTTGGCAAACAGCGCCTGGTGCCACTCCCACGGGGTGTGCGCCCACTCATAAAGATCGTAGAGGCTGTGGCCATCCCACAAACCGCCGTGGATCTGAAATTCCGGTCGATCACTTTTGAGGGTGATGGTATCCGGGCGGTAGGTTTGCAGCTTGACGGCGCTGGCACCCGCTGTTTTGGCGGCGGTCATGATGGCCAGGGCGCGGTCCAGATTGCCATTGTGGTTGGCCGACAGTTCGGCAATCACATAGGGAGCCTGTTCCTGGTTGATGGGGCGATGATCGATCTGCATCTGTGTTCAGATTCCTATGCCAAGTTGCCAGCCTTGCGGCGCCGGCTGCCAGGGGGCAGGGGGCGCTATCTGCGGTGGCTCGGCAAGATAGAGGGGAAATTGGGAGAAAATTGTTTGCAAGCGATGTGCCAGCTCTTGCCACTCAGTTGGTTGAAGTGGCCGGGCTGCCTGCCATGTCAGATGCTGACCGTCCAGAGTTAGGGTGAGCAGCAGTTTGTCATCATGGCGTAGTTGCCACTGTTGGCCATCTGGCAACAGTTGATAACCCGATTGTGGCAGCAACCAGGCGGTGAGCCGATCCAGTCCCAGCCCATCCACCTGTTGCTGGCCACGGCGGCGGTAGTCGTCTGACTGTTGTTCAAGTCGTTGCAGGGCTGGCAGCAGCCGCTCAGGCTCGGCCAGCTCGCTCAGGGTCAGCCGCTCGGCCAACTGGGAGCTGGCGATCACTTCATCGTTGAACTGCTGATTGTCGACGATGGGCACCGCCAGGGTCGGCAGGCCGAGACAGGCCCGCTCCCAGGTCATGCCCCCCGCAGCGCCGATGGCGAAGTCGTGCTGGCTCATCAGGTCGGCCATCTGGTCGCTCTGGCGCAGCAGCACCAAATCAAGGTCGGCCAGTTCAGCCACTCTCTGTTCCAGTTCGGGCCAGAAGGGATTGGCGCCGCCCGCCACCAGGGTCCACTGGATGGTGCGGGCCCAAGGCAGTCGAACCAGGCTGTTGAGGGTCGTGAGACAGGCTCCGGCCGGATCGGCACCGCCAAAGCAGATGAGGCCACGTTGCCACCGCCTGACCTTTTGGCGTGCAAGCTGGCGATAGGCAGGGCGTAACAGAGCATAGTCGGTGCCCAGCAGCAGCCGACAGTCGGCAGGAGCGAGTGACTGGTAATCGGCGGCGCTGCGTAGTGGCCCCTGATCCAGCAGTAACTGACCATGATGAGGGCGATCGGCCAGATCGTCGATCACCAGCAACTGACCACAGTGGATTGCCAGTGTCTGCTCGATCTGCCGATCAATCTGGTAGTGATCACACACCAGCCACGCTGGGCGCAAGATGGGCAAGGGGCCTGCATCGTCCAGAGCGCAAAGGGGGTGATGCTGGTGGGATTGCAGCAGTGGCAGCAGGTGAGTCGGTAGTTGATAGCAGAGAAAGTGGCACTCGGCGCCAGCCGTTTTCAGCCGATCGGCGATGGCCAGACAGCGCATCAGATGACCCAGCCCAATCTCGGCGCCGGCATCGAGCCGGAAGGCAACCTTAAACGCCATCTTGGGCCAGCACTTGATAGAGCAGTTCGGCCAGATGCCAATCTTCCGGCGTATCGATATCGACCACTCTGTGTCTTGGCAGAATATGGCCGATCCCCGCTCCACCGATGGGGCTGATCCCGCCCAACCAGGCAGCCCGCGTCCCCCAATAGAACTGACCTGCATCCTGATAGGCCGGCTCGAGATCCTGAGAGCGTTTCGCCATCTGTTCTGGCCAGAAGGGGGTGACCCGGTCCTGCTCATCCATGCGCACGGCGCGCTGGATAGGGAAGCCGAATTCAGCCACCGTGTAGACGAAGGGGGCCTTGCTGGCGATCAGTCGCTGATGGG
The DNA here is from genome assembly GCF_963870295.1 of Aeromonas sp. ANP5. NCBI lineage: Bacteria > Pseudomonadati > Pseudomonadota > Gammaproteobacteria > Aeromonadales > Aeromonadaceae > Aeromonas > Aeromonas sp. ANP5. The sequence goes on from NZ_CAWMRY010000016.1 coordinate 64,895, forward strand.
CGGCCTTCAAGTCATCGGCTTGAATAAGCGGGACAGTGGCATAGATGCAGCAGTAGTGCTCTGCCTGGATGCCGAGCTGGTCGAGTCGCTGGATGGTGTCGATCACCACAGGGGTGGTACCTGTGTGATCATCGGCGAGGTTGGCTGGCCGCAGAAATGGCACTTCCGCGCCCAGTTGACGAGCGACCTTGGCAATCTCCTCATCATCGGTGGAGACTACCACCTTGCTGAAACAGCCAGATTGTTGCGCCGCCTGGATGGCATAGGCGAGCATGGGCTGGCCACAGAAGGGGCGGATATTCTTGCGTGGAATGCGTTTGCTGCCACCCCGGGCCGGGATAATGGCGATGGCCATGATGGGCTCTCTCTGCTGGATTAATGACTGGCCAACGCCAGGATAATCGATGACAACTCTTTGATTATTTTTGATATTATACTGGTTTTTCTGCTTGTATTATCGATTTTTGCTACGCAATGGCAGCCGTGTGGTCGATAAGAGAGACAGGTCATGGAAGTCATGGAAACTTTATGGCGTTGAAGATGAGCTATGGCGTTGAGTTACGCCCGATAGAGCCGTGGGATCTTCCTGCCTTGCGACGTTGGCGCAATCAGGATGAGGTGCGAATGCAGATGGTATCTCAGACGCGTATTTCGCCGCAGCAACAGCGCCAATGGTTCACCGCTACACGTGAGCGGCGGGATCAGCAGCACTGGGTGCTCTGGTGCAAGGGCGTGCGAGCGGGTTACGTCAATCTGAAAGGTGAGTGCCAGGGCAAGCTGCAGGGGCAGGCGATTGCCGATGCGGGGCTCTATCTGGGTAAGTCAACCGTGCGGCATCCCATGTTGGCCGTTGCTGCTGCCTTATCCCAGCTTGATCAGGGTTTTGATGAGTTGCACATCGGTTGTATCCGCACCCTGGTTCGGGAGAACAATCGCTCTGCCCTGCGCTTGAATGAACAACTGGGTTATAGCCAGATAGGACAAGAGAACGGATTTTTTGCATTGGAACTGCTGCCGGCGAATTACTATGCCGCCCGTGAGCGGCTACGGAGATTTTTCAGATGACAATCGCATTGGAACAGGTTTTTGCCGAGGCTTTGGGTATTGATATCGGCAGCGTCAGCGATGGGCTGGCCTACAACAGCATCCCGCAGTGGGATTCCGTCGCCCACATGGGGCTGATTGCCCAGTTGGAGGATAACTACGGCGTGCTGCTCGATACCGATGACATTATCGACATGAGTTCGGTCGGCAAGGCGCGGGAGATCCTGGCCAAATACGGGGTCGCTTTCTGATGCAGGGACTGTTGCAGGGCAAGCGGGTGTTGATCACCGGTGCCGGGCGTGGCATCGGGCTTGCCATCGCCCGCCTGTTTGCCTCTCAGGGGGCTGAACTGTGGCTGGGAGGCCGTGATGAGGTGGCAATGAGCCAACTGGCGACCGAGCTTGGTTCAGAGTTTGTCGTGCCCTGCCAGCCCCTCTGTTTTGATGTGGCTGATCCGTTGGCGGTCAAGCAGGCCTTTCAGCAGTTGTTTGCTCAGACTCGCCAGCTGGACGTGCTGATCAACAATGCTGGCATGCTGGAAGAGGCGTTATTGGGGATGGCGAACCAGACCCATCTGCAAAAGACATTCAGCAACAATACCTTTAGCGTGATCTACTGCAGCCAGTATGCCGCCCGCCTGATGCAGCGCTGCGGTGGCGGCAGCATCATCAATCTCGCCTCCCTGATGGGGCAGGTGGGGGCGGCGGGGCTCAGCAGCTATGCCGGCAGCAAGGCGGCGGTGATTGGCATTACCCAGTCACTTGCCAAGGAGCTGGCCGTCAGCCAGATCCGGGTCAATGCCATTGCTCCCGGTTTTATCGATACCGATATGGCGCATGCCATCCCGCAAGATAAGTTTGCCGAGCGGGTGGCCAGCATCGCCATGGGGCGGATTGGTACGCCAGATGAAGTGGCCAAGGTGGCCCTGTTTCTCGCATCCGACTTGTCGAGCTATGTGACCGGGCAGGTGATTGGGGTCGATGGGGGGATGGTGATTTGAGCCAGCCTGATTTGTTGACGCATCTGGTTGAGGGCAACAGCGAGCTCGCTTGGCGAGATCCGCAAGAGGGGTGGCTCAGTTATGGTGAACTGGCCCAGCGTGTGGCGCAGTTGGCCACCATCTACCCTGCCGGTCGCCATTTGGTCTACCTGCCATTTGTGACATCCACCCTGCATCTGCTTCACTACTTGCTGGCCCTGCGTGATGGCCACGCCATTATGCTGGCCGATCCTGCACAGGATGCCCAGTTGCACCATGAGCAGTGCCAGCGCTTTAGTGTCAGTCTGCGGGTATTGGAGGATGGGGCAGTTGCGCATCTTGGCGATGCGCCCTCGCTTCACCCTGAGCTGGCCATGCTGCTGCCGACATCGGGCAGTACCGGCTCCTGCAAATGGGTGCGATTGTCGCGAACCAATCTTGATGCCAATGCCGCGGCCATCGCCGAATATCTGGTGCTGAACGGGGGTGAGCGAGCCATCACCTCATTGCCACTTTTTTACTCCTTCGGTATGTCGGTGCTCAACAGCCATCTTTTGGCTGGCGCCTCTCTGGTTTCATGCACTGCCAGCCCCCTTGAGCGCCAATTCTGGGATGAGGTCAATCGTCATCAGGTCACCAGCGTGGCGGGGGTACCGTTTACCTTTCAGATGCTAAACCGCTTGCGTTTTGACTGGGCGCGTTATCCCAGTCTGATGACACTGACCCAGGCCGGAGGACGGCTTGAGCCGGCGCTGGCAAAGCAATTTGCCGAGCAGGCAGTTGCGTTGGGACGCCGTTTTTTCGTGATGTATGGCCAGACTGAAGCTGCACCGCGCATCGCCTGGTTGGCGCACGAGGAAGTGATGATTGCCCCGGATGCCATCGGCCGTGCCGTACCGGGCGGGCGTCTCTCTCTGCGTCATGAGTCCGGATTTCCCGACGGGGAGGGGGAGCTGGTCTATGAAGGGCCAAACGTGATGCTTGGCTATGCCGATTGCACTGAAGATCTGGCGCGTGGGCGTGATATGGATGCGCTCTTTACCGGCGATCTGGCTCGTTGTGATGAGGCGGGCCGCTTCTATCTGACTGGGCGACTCAACCGTTTCCTGAAGCTGTTTGGCAAACGGGTGAGCTTGGCTGAAGTGGAAACCTGGTTGCAGGGGAGGGGCTATTCCTGCGCCGCGACCGGCCGCGATGATTGCCTGCTGGTGGCCATCGAGGCTGAGGCGTGCCCCAGTGATGCACTACAGCTGGAGCTGGCCCGCTGGCTGATGGTGCCACCATCAAGCGTGCGTATCTACCAACACCATTTGCCACGATGCAGCAATATGAAGATTGATTATCCGGCCCTATTAACAGAGCTGGAGCAGCTATGAACAGGCTGTTTGATGCACCGGTTTTCGGGCTGTCCCAACAGGAAAAAAGTGGGCTGCTCCTTGCTCGCCTGAATGAATTGACGCAGCGCCATGCACAGGGTTGCCCTACCTTTGCCAATATTCTGTCGGCGTTTGGTTGGGGGCAGGCCTCGACCTATCAAGAGCTTCCCTATCTGGCCGCCCGCCTGTTCAAATTGGACCAATGGCAGAGCGTGCCGCAAGACGAGGTGTTCAAGGTGCTCACCTCCTCTGGCACTACCGGAACGCCGTCACGAATTGTGCTGGATCGGGATACAGCCGCGTTGCAGAGCAAGGTGCTGGTGAAGATCTTGCAAGAATTTGTCGGCAAGCAACGGTTGCCCATGCTGCTGGTGGAGCAACCTGCCCTTATTCAAAACCGCAGCGGTTTTTCCGCCCGCGGTGCCGGTGCGCTGGGTCTCTCCTTCCTTGGCCGTGACCATACCTATGCCCTCGATGAGCAGATGCGGCCCAACTGGCCGGTCATCGAGGCATTTTGTGACAAATATGCAGGCCAGCCGGTCCTGTTGTTCGGCTTTACCTTCATGGTGTGGCAATGTCTGCTGGAGCCGCTGCGTGAGCGCGGTCTGCAACTGCCGCTGACGCAGGGCACGCTTTTTCACAGTGGTGGCTGGAAGAAGCTGCAACACCTCGCGGTGGATAATCCTGCCTTCAAGCAGCGTTGCCATGAACAGCTGGGGCTGAGTCGGGTGCACAACTTCTATGGCATGGTGGAGCAGGTGGGGTCGGTGTTTGTCGAGTGCGAACATGGCCATCTGCATGCGCCTCTCTTTGCCGATCTGCTGGTGCGGGATCCGTTGACTCACCAGCCGCTCGGGATCGGCCAGCCCGGTCTGTTGCAGGTGATCTCTGCCATTCCTCAAAGTTATCCCGGTCACAGTTTGCTCAGCGAGGATCTTGGTGTGCTGCTGGGGGAGGATGATTGCCCCTGCGGCCGTCGTGGCCGTTATTTTCATGTATCAGGACGTCAGCAAGGCGCCGAGGTGAGGGGATGCAGCGACACTTTCCAGTGATCCGGTCAGATGCAGAAGATGCCATCTGGCAAGCGGGGCCAGAGGTCGCTTTCGCGGCTCCCGTCAGCGGCTGGCAAGGTTTTGTTACTCGCCCGCTGCCAAGCTTTGCGCCCGTCATAGGTGACTTTGTGGCTGAGCTCTCTGCACGTCTGCAGCAGGAGGGGCGAGAGAACCCGGATTTGGCCGCCTTTGGTTTTTGGTTGCGGCCACGCCAGATTGAGGTACAGCGTAAACGCATGGCAGGACGCGCTCCGCTGGGGATGGTTTTTCATCTGGTCCCCTCCAACGTGCCGACCGTCGCGTTCTACTCCTGGATCATGGCGCTACTGATGGGCAATGGTTCCGTGGTTCGCCTCTCATCGCGCATCGACCCGGTGCAAGAGGCCATGCTGACCATCCTGAACGAGCTTTTCTCTCTACACGAGTGGCAAGAGATTGCCTCCCGTACCCGTTTTATCCGCTATGACCACGACGAGGGCATCACCGCCTGGCTGTCGGCCCGGTGTCGCCTTCGCATTATCTGGGGAGGTGATGAAACCATCAGCCGGGTACGGGCTATTCCGCTCTCATCCCGCGCTCAGGAAATCGTGTTTCCGGATCGCCGCTCCATGGCGGTATTTGATAGCCAATGGCTCGCCAGCCTGGATGCTGCCGCGTGGCGGCAATTGGTTGCGGCTTTGCAACAAGACTTTACTCGCTTCAATCAGCAAGCCTGCGCCTCACCCACCACCATTTGCTGGTTGGGCTCTCCCGATAGTGCGTTGCACCGTCGTCTGCTCGAAGGGATCTTCGCCCCATTTGCAGATAATCCCTCCCTGATGATGGAACGCCTCATCAATAGTCAACAAAATGCCGCCCATGATGGCCAGATGCAGCTGGACACCTTTTCTGGCGTCACCTTATTGACTCCGGCACTCAATTTGCGACTTGCACACATCGGAGGAGGTACAGTTGCCGAATTTGTTGCCGATACCCTTGATGAGTTTCTGTTACAACCGTGGGATATGCAGACCTGTGTCTGGGTTGGGCCAGATAAAATGCGGCTTGAGTGTGCGCTACAGCTGTCGCCTCGCTGTCGTATCGATAGGGTGGCAAGTCCGGGACAGGCGCTGGCATTCGAATGGCTCTGGGACGGCATTGACATGCTGGTGGCCTGCAGCCGTCAGCTTGACCGTATTGAATAGTGGATGCTAGGTCACATAAATCAAGTCATATCAATGAATTAGCTTGGTCAGGCACGGCTCTTGCAGTAAAAATTGCCATGAAGGGCAGGAAGGGTTGACAGAGACCGTGCGGTAGCCTTGTCAATTTTCTCCAATTCGCTTCTTTTTTACTCTACTTCTGGATTCTCTATGAAAGTCAGCGTACTGGTGCCGGTGTATAACCTCGGGCGCTTTATCGAACCCTGTCTGCTTAGTCTGCTGGAACAGCAAACCAATTTCGATTTTGAGGTCATTGCCATTGATGACGGATCGAGCGATGACTCCTGGGCAATTATGCAGCGGCTGGCATTACAGTGGCCCACACTGCGGGCATTGCAAAACAAAAAAAACATAGGGGTGTGCCTGACCATTCGTGTCTTGTTGGAAGAAGCTCTGGGTTCGTACTTGGTTTATGTCGATGGCGATGATTTGGCTCTACCCGGCAAGCTGCAAGCGTTGAATGATCATCTAGATAAGCATCCAGATTGTGGATTTGTTTATCACGAAGCGGAAGTATTTGATAGCGATTCAAATCGGACCACCTCGCTATTCAGCAAGGATTATTACAACGCCAAATATATCCCTGAGCGAGCGGGTCCGGAGCACCTGGTGCAATACGGACTCTTTTTTAATACCAGTTCCTGTGCTTTTCGCCGGCACGAAAGAATGCTGGATGCGGTAAATCTGGATTGCCACTTAGTGAATGACTACTCATGGCACATTCTTAATTCATCTTATCTGGGTGGAAATATAGACCGTATTCCACAAGTATATGGGCGTTATCGGGTTCACGGTAGTAGCATTTGTGGAGCTATTCGTTCCTCAGAAGATCGTCGCAAACTTGCTTTGCAAGATATGCTGGCAGCATGTGATTTGGCGCTTCATGCAGGAATGGATGAGTTGTTAGTAAGAAAAGGGAAAAGTCATCTGTGGTTTTCCACAGCATTGTATTTCTTGCGTGCCAGAAATTGGGCTCTTTTTGATGTTTTTATCACTTGCTCCGTTCAGTATGAGTGGTTTTTTGATGAGCGTCATGAATTTGCATGGCAAAATAAACATGAGCCAGAGCGGGTGCGTGAAAAAATTTTTGGCTGACCGTTCGTGTATTTTCATTCATCTGACTAGGTAATCACATGAAAAAAACAATCCATGTTGCCTTTTGTATTGATAATGCCTTTGCCATTCATTTGGCAGCTCTGATACATAGTCTGGGTAAGCATCTGAGTCAGAACTTCCAGCTGAAATGTCATATTTTGGGTCTTCTTAATGAAGAACAAATATTCAAGCTGTCTTCATTGGTCACACAAAATATAAAAATTCGGTTTTACAATGACTTTCCTGATTATAAAGAAATCCCAATCAGTAACCTCTATAATAATAGGCTGAACGAAGTTACTTATTATCGATTTGCCATACCTGAAGTCTTGCATAATATTGATAAGGTCTTATTCATCGATGCGGACATGATAGCTATGGGAGATATCAGCCTGCTTTGGTCGATAGATATGATGGATTCTATTGTCGCCGTAGTATCCGATCATATCTTGGGATGCGATACAGAGAAGCAGCAGGTGCGTGGGATATCATCTGGAAGGTATTTCAATGCAGGTTTCATGTTGATGGATCTTGGCAAATGGCGGGAAAATAATATCAGTCAGCAGGCATTGAAACTGCTTGTCGATAATAATGGTTTTGAGCACAATGATCAGGATGCCTTAAACATTGTTTTGCAGAATAAGGTTCTTTATCTCGATGAGAAGTGGAATGCTCAACCCAATCACCTTGCGCAAAAGGATATGCTCGTACCTATTCTGGTGCATTTCTGTGGTCAGGAAAAACCTTGGCATGTATATTGTGCTCATCCTTTCAAAGATAGTTATCTGGTAAGCCGTGCTGAGACTGCGTATGCATGTGAGCCACTGCAGACATATCTTGATCAAGATGATATGGATATCTTGTCACGCCTTAAAAGAAAATTTCCTTTTGGCGCTCGTATTGTTGTCTGGGGGGCTGGTCAGAGAGGGCGGCGACTGTGCTATGAAATAATAAAAAATATGAATGAATACTCAATTACATATATTATTGACAAAAATGTTTGTGATAAGTTTATGGGGATGGAGATAAAGCGACATCTTGTAAATGTGGAGGGTATTGATGCAGTAATAATTGCGTCAATACCTTATAGAGATGAAATAATAGTGGAAATAAATTCTGTGACAAATTATAAATCAATAATTATTTAGTTAATGGTGCTAAAATGCAAAAAAAAGAGTGGATGGCTGGTTTTTTTTCTGAAGTGCAATTTTGGTCTACATGGGTAAGAGAACGTGGGGGCTTGTGGCCACGTGATTTTCTTGACCGACTAGACCCTGATCTTCCTCTGCGTGGGAGGCTACATGATCTTGTCAGTTCTTGTTGTGGGACTGATATTACTATCCTAGATTGTGGTGCTGGGCCACTTACTATCTTAGGAAAGAAGCATTCTAGTAAAAGAATAAAAATTACAGCAATAGATGCGTTAGCAGACGAATATCATAAATTTAATTATCCATCCCCACCTCCGATAATAACAGAGCTGTGTGAGACAGAGCATATACTAGATAGCTTTACTAAGAATTCGTTTGATATTACATATGCTCGAAATACCCTAGATCATAGCTATGACCCGATCAGATGCATCATGAATATGATAGAAGTTACTCGACCAAATGGCTATATATATATTCAGCATTCGGCCAATGAGGCCGAGCATGAGAAGTATCATGGAATGCATCAATGGAATTTTTGTATAGAAAATGGAAGTCTATATGTCTGGAATAAAAAAGAAAGAGTGAATATATTTGATTTAATAAGAGGGCTTGTGTGTGTAGAAGAGATTTCAGAAAATGGTTCGATGCATGTTGATGTGATTTTTAGAAAGTTGTAGTAAATGATCATTGGGTAGGGGTTCAAGTATGCGCGTATCAATAATAATTCCATGCTATCAGCAAGAAGAGTATTTAAATCGGGCACTTGAATCTATTGATAGGCAGGATTATCAAGATATAGAAATCATCGTGGTTGATGATGGCTCTGCACAACCGGTACAGATTGCTCAGGAAAAATATTCTTGTCTTATTAAATTAATTCGACAGCCAAACAAAGGCCTGTCATCTGCAAGAAATACAGGATTAGTTCATAGTAATGGAACACTGATAAAGTTCCTCGATGCTGATGATACATTATTACCAGGATGCATCACTGCTCAGGTTGCTAATTTTAATAATAACATAGAAGTTATTAGTGTCATTGGTTTTGTTGAGCATGATGAAGATACTAATGCCACGGCAAAGATCATACCTGCTTTCGGTGATCCTTTATCCGCTTTGATGATGGATAATCTTGCTCCAATTCACAGTTATATGTTTCTCAAATCTTCTCTGGAAAAAATAGGTGGATTTTCAACTGATAGCCGTGTTGCTAATGGTTGTGAGGATTATGACCTTGTATTTAGATTGGCTATGGCTGGTAGTCAATTTTATTCTTCACATCAGTGTGGCGTTGTCTATTTTAGACGTATTGGATCTATGTCAAAAAATAAATATGGTATGCAACACTCGCGTGTTGCAGTCTGGTTGCACAATGTATCATTTTTATTGAAATGCAAACCGGAACTTGCCGTTGGTTATATAATTCCAATGCTTGCAGGCTTGGCAAAAATACATCGATGGTTACAGGATTTTCATCTGTTGGTGGCTCAAGATATTATTGCAATGCTCCATGACGAGCTGGTCAAGCATTGGGAGAATATTCCTAAGGCTGAACTATCGTTTGTAAAGAAAAACTTGGCATCTATTGCGCTGTTTTCTCCAGTTGTTGAACTTTTGAACCGTGTGTTGGATAGTAGTTCGAGTGTAAAGATTCATATAAATACAATAGAAAACAATGATTATAAACAGTTTTTGAATGGAATGAAGAACAAAATTGAAGATGAATGGGTAATTAAGATACTTTCACATGCTAAAATATATAGTGGTCGAATCGGGATATACGGGGCTGGTGAATATGGTGCTCGGGTTCATGAAATATGTAAAGCTGCCGGTTATGAGATCAAATGTTATTTTGATAAATCACTCTTCAACAGTGTATCCGATAGCGGCATACCGATATATCATCCTGATGATATTGTTACTAGAAATGTTGAGTTGGTTATTATTGCATCCGTTGCGTTTTATGATGAAATCTATGAATGTCTTAAAGAGTTGCCCTGCATTGTAATATAATAAGGTCAGTGTTAATATGAATAAACTAACTGTTCTTATGCCAGTTTTTAATGCAGATAAATATATATCTGCAGCGATTTGCTCCATATTGTCTCAGACATATGGTGAATTTGATTTCATCATCCTTAATGATGCTTCAACAGATAGTTCCTTGTCTATTATTGAAGCATTCGCCGCTCTTGATAAGAGAATAATTGTTAAGTCTAATATCAACAATCAGGGGATCGCGAAATGTCGTGATACACTGTTGTCGTATGTGGATACTGAGTATTTTGCATGGATGGATGCTGATGATATCTCACTTCCACATCGTTTCAAATCTCAGATTGATTATCTTGATTTCCATCCTGATGTTGGGGCAGTTAGCGCAGGATACATCGACTTCGATTCACTGGGGAAATATATTCCTGAATCAGATCCAGATATGATTGCAGTTAATATGCTTACGGGTAATGTGATTATAAATCCTGTTGCGATGGCAAGAACTGCAGTCGCCAAAAAAGCAGATTTTTCTTTTGAACGTTGTGGTGTGGTTAGTGCTACCGATTATGCATTTTGGGTGGCGATGAGAGATGTGTCCAAACTAAAGGTGTTGCCTGAGTGCTTGCTGATATATCGAACACATGCACAGCAAGAATCAAGTGCTAATGTCAGAAGGCAGCAGTATTCAGCAAAAATAATTGTGGCAAAGCAGTTTGCTTCGTTTGGACTTTTTATTGACGACCGCACGTTGGAGGATTTGGTTCTATTCCCATTGGATAAGCCATTGAAATCTAGCCTAATCGAAATTGGACGTCTATATTCCAGTCTAATAAAAATAAACGCAAGCGGTGAAATGTTTATTCAGCGATTATTGGTGTCAAGTTTGTCATCAAAATATATGTCTTATTGTAAATTTTATGGTCTACAAGGAATATTTTACTATTTAAAATTTATGGGTGTAAAAAGTTTGCTGGATAAGCGAAATTTTGGAATAAACTTTTTTATTCGATGTCTGACTTTTCCTTGAAAAGTTATTGTCTGGTTTCGCACAAGTAATTGTATACTATATGATAGTTATTTTGGGGAGAATGGCATTATATGGAGCGTTATAGTAAGTTATATGTCGGCATTCCAGTTTATAATGAGCTGCCATATTTGAGGTTGATGCTTGATTCCCTTAAAGCTCAAACTATCAAGGATGTAACATTCTTCATATCTGACAATAATTCATCAGATGGAAGTTGGGAGTTCATAACTGATTATTGTAAGGATGATGCACGGTTTGTTTTTTTTAGACATGAAAAGAATATTGGTGCTACGCCAAACTTTGAATTCATTTTCAATGAGTCTAATTGCCATTATTTTATTTGGATTGGAGCACATGACCATATATCCCCCGGCTTTTTGCAGGCCGCGGTAGAGTTTCTTGATAAAAACAATGATATATCCATAGTATCTGGACAACCATTGAAATTTATTGGGGATAGCGATCCCGTGCTTATGGAGGATGCAATTTATAATTTTACAGTCAAACGCATAGGGCGATACCTACAATCAGTTCGAATCCTTGATAATTGCACTATCGTATATTCTGTTTTTAGAAAGGCAGCATTAAGTGGTTTTGAGTTCAGAAAAACTATCTCAAATGATCATATTATGCTTAGTCGTTTGCTGTGGATGGGGCGGCTACATTATCTGGAAGATGAATTCTATTATAGGCGTTATTTTGAATCGATAAGAGAACAGACGCAGTCGCAGAGGATCACTGGCTCTGAGTGCTACTTGAGTCGTCACGATATGATTCTGTATTATCTCGATGATCTTGCTTGCTTGTTCGATGGTGACCCTCGGATTATGCGTTACCTAGAGAATGAAGTCATAAGTGCTTTACAGCACCGGTTTGGTATTCAGACATTATCTGTTAATGACGAGATTGCTTTTGGCAGGGAGGATCTATGAAAGCAATTATTCTCGCTGGTGGCTTAGGAACACGTATCAGTGAAGAGTCACATCTTCGCCCAAAACCCATGATTGAAATTGGCGGAAAACCGCTCCTTTGGCATATTATGAAAATATACTCACACTATGGTGTTAATGATTTCATTATATGCCTTGGCTACAAAGGGTATGTTATTAAGGAATATTTTGCCAATTACTTCTTGCATATGTCAGATGTCACCTTTGATATGCAGAATAATCGCATGGAGGTGCACCACAACCATGTAGAACCATGGCGCGTGACTCTAGTCGATACAGGTGAAGAGACTCTTACTGGTGGACGGTTGCGACGTGTGGCTGAATACGTAAAAGATGAATCGGCTTTTTGTTTTACCTATGGTGATGGGCTTAGTGATGTTGATATCGGTCAACTAATCAATTTTCACGAATGTCACGGAAAGATCGCGACCGTGACAGCCGTTTCCCCTCCAGGACGTTATGGTGCCCTGACTCGAGCTGGTGACCTGGTGACAGGTTTTTCTGAAAAACCGCGTGGTGATGGAGGCATGATTAACGGTGGTTTTTTTGTGCTTTCCCCAGAGATATTTCAGTTATTGGATGGTGATGAGTGCAGTTGGGAAGGACAACCACTGGTGACCTTGGCCAATATGGGACAGTTGATGGCATTTGAACATCAAGGCTTTTGGCAACCCATGGATACGTTACGAGAAAAGAATCAACTGGAGGAGCTATGGGCCAGTCACAAAGCCGCCTGGAAGGTTTGGGCATGACACGGGGTGTTGATGTGTCCTTTTGGAAGGGTAAGCGGGTGCTTGTCACCGGTCATACCGGATTCAAAGGTAGTTGGCTGACTATATGGTTACATCGTCTTGGGGCTGAAGTTACGGGAATTAGCTTGGCACCCAATTCAAAACCAAATCTATTTGACGCTGCCGAGGTTGCGAAGATCTGTCGGCACCATATCTGTGATGTCTGTACCCCGGAGTATCTCGGGCCTCTGATCTTAGAGTCACAACCCGAAGTGGTATTCCATTTGGCTGCTCAATCTTTGGTACGCGAAGGATATTCTGAGCCTGCTCGAACATTCGAAACCAATCTAATGGGCTCCGTGTATCTGTTAGACACGCTTCGGTCGTCAGATACGGTCAAGAGTGTTGTCATGGTGACCACGGATAAAGTCTATTCCAACCTAGAATCTATCTGGCCTTATCGTGAGACCGATCGTCTGGGAGGGCATGATCCTTACAGTGCGAGTAAGGCTGCCAGCGAGTTGGTAATCACCAGTTATCGTGATGCGTTCTTGGCGGCCCGAGGCGTTGCTGTTGCAACCGCTAGGGCTGGTAATGTCATCGGTGGGGGCGATTGGTCCGCAGATCGCTTGATCCCTGACGCAGTTCGGGCTTGGCAAGCCGGCCAGACGTTAGCTATCCGACGCCCAGAGGCGGTTCGTCCATGGCAGCATGTCTTAGAGCCTGTTGCGGCCTATATGGTCTTAGCACAACGTCTATTTAACGAGCCACAGTTGGCCGGAGCTTATAACTTTGGTCCAGACAGCCGGGATGCAGCGAGTGTGGAGCAGGTGGTTAATTTGGCTGCGCTCAGTTTTGGTCTATGCCAGGGGGCTTGGCGCTTGGTGGGTGATCCCGGACCTCATGAGACTGGTTGGTTAGCTCTGGAAACTGCCAAAGCACGTCATGCACTGAATATTTTACCCCGCTGGTCATTGCCGCAAGCCATTGAGCAGACTATGTGTTGGTATCGTGATTGGTATCAGGGAGCGGACGCTCGAGATTTGTGTGAGCAACAAATTAGAGCCTATGAGGCTCAGCTATGAGCCGTTTTACCCTATTGTCCGAACCTTTGCCTGGCGCCATATTGTTGCAGCGTGAAGTGCTTGGTGACTCACGCGGTACCTTGAGCCGACTGTTCTGTGCCGAAGAGCTGGCAATGTTGGGGTGGGAGTCATATATTGCTCAGGTTAATCTGACATGTACGTCGCGCTGTGGCACGATTCGTGGACTGCATTATCAATATCCGCCGTATGCCGAGAAAAAGCTGGTGACTTGTATTCAGGGGCGGGTCTGGGATGTGATCGTCGACATTCGAGCTGGTTCTTCGACCTTTCTGCAGTGGTACGCTGAGGAGCTCTCTGATGATAACCACCGCTCTTTGTTGATTCCAGAAGGATTTGCTCACGGCTTTCAGACGCTGAGTGACGAAGTTGAAATCCTCTATTGTCATTCGGCGCTTCATGTTCCTGCCGCGGAAGGTGGACTATGTCCGCTGGATCCACTACTTCAGATCTCATGGCCGTTACCGATAACGGAGATATCCGCACGTGATCACCAGCATCCTGCGTTAAACGACAGTTTTCAGGGAATAGTAATTCAATGAAATGCCGACACTGTGATACACAGTTGGTTCATAGTTTTCTCGATCTGGGTTTTGCTCCGCCCTCTAATGCGTATTTGTCTTCTGATGATCTCTCTCGACCTGAGGTGGCGTTTCCATTACGCTTGCGAGTGTGTGACCAGTGTTGGTTGGTACAAACTGAGGATTTTGCCTCGGCAGATCAGCTTTTTCGTGCCGATTACGCATATTTTTCAAGTACCTCAAGCAGCTGGCTCGCTCATGCCGCTCAGTATTGCACACGTATGCTCGACGAGTTATCTCTGACGCCCAAGAGTCATGTTGTTGAGATTGCTGCCAACGATGGTTATTTGCTTAAGAACTTTGTAGTTGCAGGCATACCTTGCCTCGGGGTTGAGCCGACCGCTTGTACTGCTACCGTCGCTGAATCGCTGGGTATCCCGATCATCCAGGAGTTTTTCTCTGTCGAATTAGCCGAACAGATGTGCAAGCATGGTCAAGGTGCAGATCTGCTGATCGGCAACAACGTCCTAGCCCATGTTCCCAATATCAATGACTTCTGCCGTGGTTTAAAGCGACTGCTAAATTCTGGTGGAACATTGACGCTGGAGTTTCCGCATTTGCTGCAACTATTGTTGCAGGCGCAGTTTGATACGGTGTATCACGAGCATTTTTCGTATCTGTCATTGCGAACAGTGCAGCAGATTTTGGCTTCGGTTGGCTTGCTCGTGTTCCATGTTGAGTTTTTAGCGACCCATGGAGGAAGCTTACGCATTTTCGCCTGTCATTCTGATGAACCACGAGCCATTACTACTGCTGTGGCCGAGTGCTTGCGGCAAGAGGCTGTGGCTGGGTTACATCAGTTGGACATCTATCAGACATTCCAAACTCGGGCGGACGGCATTAAAAACGCTCTGCTTTCTTTTTTATTGGCGCAGCAACAGTCTGGAAAAACTGTGGTTGCCTACGGTGCAGCCGCTAAAGGTAATACCTTGTTGAACTATGCGGGTGTTCGTCCAGATCTACTGCCTTATGTTTGTGATGCTGCTAGCTCGAAACAAGGGCGTTTCTTGCCTGGGAGTCATATTCCAATCATGTCTCCGGATGTGCTGATGGCTAATCCACCAGATTTTGTCCTGATTTTGCCTTGGAATTTGGCGGATGAAATTGGCCGCCAGCTGGCGCCACTTCGTTCTGCAGGTACTCGTTTTGTCGTTGCGGTCCCGAGTTTGGAGATTCTATGAGTGAGCGAATTTTATATACCAAGCCTTCTATCACCTCGCTGGAAATCGGCTATGCCACCGATGCGGCGACCAACGGTTGGGGGGGACGCTGTTACGAGTATATTGACCGTTTTGAACGGCTGTTCCGTGAATATCTGGGGGTTAAATATGCTATCGCTACGTCAAGTTGTACAGGGGCCTTGCATATGGGGATGGCCGCGTTGGGTATCGGTGCTGGTGATGAGGTGATATTGGCGGATAGTAACTGGATTGCCAGTGTCGCTCCAGTGGTTCATCTGGGAGCGACACCTGTTTTTGTCGACATATTGCCTGATTCTTGGTGTCTTGATCCTGAATTAGTGGTAGCGGCGATCACTCCACGTACCAAAGCCATCCTTGCTGTGCATCTATATGGCAATCTCTGCCACATGAGGCAATTGTTAGCCATTGGCGAGCGCTATGGCATTCCGGTGATTGAAGATGCCGCGGAGGCGATAGGTTCTGTGTACCATGGGCTGCGCGCTGGTTCCATGGGGCGTTTCGGTGCTTTCTCGTTTCATGGGACAAAAACCCTGACAACGGGTGAGGGCGGGATGTTCGTCACAAACGATGCTGAACTTTACGAACGTGTACTGACTCTCAGTAATCATGGCCGAGTTCGTGGACAGACTCGTCAGTTCTGGCCTGAGACGGTGGGTTATAAATACAAAATGTCGAACATTCAAGCCGCGATCGGTTGCGGTCAGATGGAAAGAATTGAAGAGTTGGTTGCTCGTAAGCGACAAATATTGAATTATTATCGGGATGCTTTGTTGCCTTATTCTGATCTAAGCATGAATCCGGAACCAGATGACGGAGTTAATGGTGCTTGGATGCCAACGGTGGTATTTGGCTTATGTGCCAATACTAAAAGAGTTGATATTGAATATTTATTTCAATCGGCAGGTATCGATGCCAGACCATTTTTTTCACCGTTGAGTTCAACTCCTCCATTTGTATCAATAAATCCCACACCTAGATCATATTGCATTTCGACACGCGCAATTAATTTGCCGTCATATCATGATATGAGTGAACAATGCATTGATACAGTAGTTGGTATAGTAAAAAAAATTATGAGTTGAGATTGTGGAGCAATAATATATGAGACAAGACAGAGTATTCGAAGAACAATGTGTAGATGAAATACGCCAAATGGCAGAATCCACATCTCTTTGTGAGCTAACATCACGATGGATGTCTTTATCTTGTGAGAAAAAATATTCATATCATTTTCGTTGGGCTGGTCGACCAATTATTCAATATCCACAAGATATTGTCGCTATGCAGGAAATAATTTTTAATGTTAAACCAGATTTAATAATTGAAACTGGTATCGCACATGGCGGGTCACTAATATTTAGTGCAGCCATGCTTGCTCAGCTGGACTTGTTTGAAGCGATAGAATCCGGCTCTATGATTGATCCACGCCATAGCAAAAGGAAAGTTATTGGTATTGATATTGATATACGTGAGCATAATCGAGTGCAGATAGAGAGTCATCCTCTTTCATCAAGAATAAAAATGCTACAAGGTTCTAGTGTCGACGCTGGAATTATTAAAAAGGTTCATGAAATAGCGGCTGGATATAAAAAAATCCTACTTTGTTTAGATAGTAACCATACACATGATCATGTGTTGGCTGAATTAGAGGCGTATGCAGACCTTGTCAGCGTAGGGAGTTATTGTGTTGTGTTTGATACGATAGTTGAGGACCTACCAGAATCATTATCCAGTGATCGTCCTTGGGGGCCTGGGAATAATCCTAAAACAGCTGTTCACTCATTTTTAGCTAAAGATAATAGATTTGTAGTGGACGAGTTTATCGAAAATAAACTAATGATAACAGTTGCACCCGATGGGTACTTGAAACGAATAAAATAATGTGGAGTTATAAATGTTTCTGGCTGCCGTATTTTAAGGTTAAATTTTAATAAATGGTCTAATTATAAATATGAAGTCTAGTCGCCGAAATATCCAATCGTAGGTGTTTTATGGAATATATGTGCCCACATTGTAGCTCTAATGTTGAATTGTATTTTCATTTGGATAATTCACCTATTCTTCAAAATGTTTTATATGATTCAGAAAGTGAAGCAATAACATGCAATAGAATTGCCGTGGATTTTTATTATTGCAAATCTTGTTGTTATTTATTTAATCCATCGTTTCGTGCGGATGATATTGTTTATGATGCCCGATATAATAATGATCAAATGTCTTCGTCATATTACAGGGACTATTTATCTGAGCTGGCCGACAAGTTGATATCTGAGTGCTCTCTGGGTGAGTCATCTAGCGTTCTAGAGATTGGTTGTGGGAATGGATATTTTTTAAAATTATTAATTGAAAAAGCAAAGGTCACACATATTTGTGGTTTCGATCCAGCTTATGATGGACAATATGGATTGTCTAGTATTATCCATAAGGAATATTTTTCAAAAAAAGAGATAAAATACGATGTTATTATTTTGAGGCATTGCTTTGATTCATTTATAAACAGCCCTAATCTGATTAATGATATAAGAGATTCGCTTGCAGATAATGGTGTTATTTATATTGAATATCCATCTCTCGAATATATAATAGATGCTGGAGATTTTACCATGCTTTATCACGAGTGTCATAGTTATTACTCTCTCTTGTCTATTACTGGTTTATTAAAAAAATTTAATTTGAAAGTGGATAGTGTATTCCACCTTTTCAATGGCCAATATTCTGGAGTTATCTGCAGCAAACTAAACACTGGAGTATTTGATTGCTCGGAAATATTGAAAATAATAAATCATTATAAAAATATATTGATTTGGGGGGTGTCTGGCAGAGCTGTGACCTTAATGAATCATTTATGCCTAAATAAGGATATAGTAAAGTACGGTGTCGACATAAATATCAATAAACAGGGTAAGTATATCCCAGGAACTGGACAGAGGATAATATCTCCAGCTGATGCGGTTTTATCATCACCCGAATTGGTGATCGTATCAAACTCTAATTATTTAAATGAAATTATGTCAAATTTTGACTCAAAAGTTCATTTTGTTACGTTCGATGGTCAGTTGCATATTAAATGATTTTAATTGTCATCCATCTTGGCCACACGTTCTTGTCTTTTATGTTAAGAATACTGCGTAATATTGCTGGCGAGTGGCATTTCATATGTGTAAATTTTATACGGTAACTATATGATGGGACTGCCAGTAATTCGCTCAGTGACCGAGCAGCTTGAAATTTGGAGTCATTTAAAGGGAAGTGAATACATTGTTGGCTGCAATTTGTTTTTCAATGCCATTGCGAATCAACTGATACAGTTTTTGCGCGAGCTTAATACCTACAAAACTATTGATTGTGTTGCTATTGTTGATGAGTTGGATTTTAAGGAAAACTATGATTGGTATATGAAAGAGTGCTGTGATATTACTCTTGTTATATATAAAGACACCGAGTGTGAAAGGTTATCACTGTTAGATATTATTATTCTTGGTGAATCAAATTATGATCTCTTCGCTCGGTTTCCCAGTTCAGTAGTAAAAGTTGGGTGCCAACATGGCATTGACGTTGATATCAAGAAAACAATCGATGTCTATGGCGGTGGTTTCTGCTTTGATTATATTCTTGGAATGCGGTGTCATATTGGTGCTCCCAACCACTCTTATATCAACAAGTTCCCAGAGTGCATGCGATTTCACATGCATCCATTTGTGTGTGAAATACCTTTCGGTCTTCCAAAACTGGATGCGTTTTTTAATTCAGTGACAAACTGCAAAAAGCAAGATGCGATAATTTATCATCTTTCATACCTAGCGATAGAAAAATCATGGGTAGTTGACTCTGTTTTCCCAACATTAAAAAAATTACTTAACAACTTTCCTGGCTATACGATTGTATTCAGACCATATCATCTAGATCGTGGGCATGAAGCTATTCTCAAATGTATTGAATTTGGTTCTGAATTTGATAATTTTTTATATAGTGATTCAGATAATTATATTAGCGACTACTCTCGCGGAGTCCTAATGTTAACTCATAGGGAATATTCAATCCATTTGTTCGAATTAGCAACTGGAAGACCAACTGTTCTGCATTTACCTGAATCTGAATGTAGTGATATAAACGATAAAGAACGACACTACACATGTCATGATAATAATTTAATACCCATCATTAATGAATTGCTATTAAATAAAAAATTGCAGTCTGTAGAAAAAAGAAAGGAGATCTGCCAATCAGCTGGCGTGTATAACGCTGGCAACTCAGTAGAGTATTTTGTCGAAAATATTGAATATATTGTCACGGGGAAGCCACATCCTAGCTGGAAGTATTATGATATAACATTTTCAGATAAAATAGACTTGAGGGTGTTCATTGGCTTGCATGTTTTATCATGTCGTTCTGCAAATATATTTTTTATTGCTCTGTTATCTTGTGATATAAGTTATAAGCAAGCGCTTTTGTTCGCGGCTGATTCATTTTCTCGAGTCAATCAGTTAAAGTTCTATTATTATAGACATGCGCTAAAGTTTTTTTATCAGTTTGTTATAAATGAATGTTTGAGTCTTGAGCTTTCAGATAAGGCTATCGATTGGTGGTTGTCCAAAGGCCGGGGTGTGCTAGAGTTTATTGAAAATGAAATGATAGATAATCATGCTTCACTTAATAATAGTGAGTTGTGGCTAAAAAATATCTATGACAAAAATGTCACTATTCACAAGTCAAATATAAAAAATAATTTAAATACTTTTCAATTGGTTAACGTTACCACATTAAATCCTATATGTTCAAGTCGTAATGTTATTCTATTCGGTGCTGGGCAGTTTGCTGTAGACTTTATTGAGTGGAATTTAAAAGAAAAACAAGTAGTTATAACTGGCATTGTCGATTCCGACCCCAACAAACAAGGCTCGTTTTTTTTAGGGTGGAAAGTTGGGGCGCCTCATTTTCTAAATAATGCTTCGGTTGATGTGCTAATTTGTTCTCAGGCATACTTGCCAGAAATTTATTGTGACTTGGTTGATAAATATAACTTTAAAAATGATATATTTACTTTTTCAGGTGATATGTTTGCATTGTCATTTATTGATGTTTTGTGATAAGTGATATTTTTATACACTAATGCTTAATATATTATTGCGTCTTTGGTGTGTGGGCTGGCAATAGTTGATTTTAGTTATAAAGGACTATCATGAATACTGACTATTTAAAGTCAAAAAGCATTGCATTTAGTTATCTTGAGTTTGGAGCTATTGATCCACATCTTGGGAAAAAGACTGTATATGATTTCCGTACTAATGCTAAAGCATATGATTGGCTAATGCATGCACGCTACTCGAATGATTTATTTTCGTATCACCGGATGAGCCAGCTTTTATGTGACAACGAATACAACGACATTGCCGATATATATACCGATGAAATTCATCATAATGATGACTTTGTTTTTAATTTGAATAAAGTGATGGCGTTGGAATTGGTTGGCTCCTCTTTCTTTGAACTTGGCCAGACTCTATTTGGGTGTATCGATGGGATGGAGTTCATTAGGAAATTACAACTAACTCTGGAATTGCCATCTATACAGGTTGATTTATCTCATGTTAATTGGTTTGGATATGATATCTCACCATTTTTTAATTTAATGGCAAGGTTGATGCACGAAAAATACAAGGTTATTACAACGGACACCCCCTCTGGAATACCCGCTAGTTATGATGTCTTTTTTGCTAAAGGCATTACTTTGCTTTATGCAATTCGGACTGGTTCCGAGCTGTTTGATTATATAAAACACTCGAAAATTACTGTTTTTGACTATTCATTTAGTCTTTGCGCTGCAAAAGACATTTATATTGGGACTGGAAAGTGCATTCGTTATTTAAGTAAAGATGAATTTGATGAGGTTTATCAACAAATACTGAAAAGTGGAAAAGATATATGGGTTAGAGGTAATTCAAAGGCTGATCTTGATAGAGGGCTATTTTACATGGAAGGAATTGTCGCTTGTGATGATTTGGCCTCACAGTTTATCCTCCGACAGGAAAAATGGATGGCATCATTCAGTGCTAACAATCACGACTTGTATTCCAGTTTGATTCACAATAAAAATGAAGAATATTGGCGCTGGGTGCGGTTGAGTAGCTTGTTGTAAGATTTCTGTTTGTATTTATAGTTGATGTTGAGAGGTGTTATGGTTATTTGGATTGTCGGATTGTCTGGTGCAGGTAAAACAACAATTGGCCGTGCTTTATATAAAGAGCTAAAAGTAAACCAGAAAAACTTAGTGCTTGTTGATGGTGATGAAATACGGACTCTATTCTGTCACAATCAGATTGCCGATGATTATTCTATCGCTGGGCGACGAATTAATGCAGAACGTATTCAATCACTTTGTCGTTGGTTAGATAGTCAGGGAATCGATATAGTCTGCTGTAATCTAGCGATGTTTTCTGATATAAGAAATAATAACCGACATATTTTCTCTGACTACCGAGAAATTTTTGTGGATGTTCCTCTATCTGCGTTGATACAGCGTGATGACAAGGGGCTCTATCAAGCTGCTCTTTGTGGGCTGCAGCACAATGTCGTTGGGGTTGATATTGAATATTGTCCTCCTGTTGCTCCTGATCTAGTGATACATAATATTTTTGATGCGTCGTTGTTGCCTGAATATATTAGCCGCATTCGGCAGGTCTGTGGGCGAGGTATCTGATGCGTTATCCCTACTCAGAAGGCAATCTATTACAAACACCACAGCGTTATCACTATACCCCATTCATGGGGGATGAATTTATACACGCGTGGCGAGCATCTCGAGAGTTGGCCCTTCAGCGTTTACCTGCCCCTATATTGCCTCCGGTGACCTCATGTATCTCAGCAAGTGCTGAGGACACCCTGTCGTTGCTGCAGGTGATGTGTCGCGTCTTACGGGGAGCTGTCGTGGAAGCTGATGATCAGGAGGTTGTTGATTACTGGTTGCTCCGGTTATTAAAAAAATTTGAAGTTAGTAAACATCTGTATGTTGGCTATCAGACTCAGCCCCCGCATCCACCACTGGCTGGAAGCGGTTATCTCGCTATAGAACCTTACTTGTGGCTGTCAGAGTGCCTATCTCGTGCTTGGCAGCGTCAATCAGTCGGTTATTTTCTGAGTGGATTGCTCAAGTTAAATGACACTCTCGTTTCACAAATTCAGCATCTTGATGTAGAACAGGGAGCTTATTTGGCTTGGCTCTTGAATATGGAACAGCAACTATTGAGTGAGTTGAGTTCGGAGATGGGTGTATGAGTGCACAACGTCTAGTACTGCTTTGTGGTCGTACAGTTCGCTCCTCCGTCTATGTACAGACGTTAGCAAACTCGAACATAGTTCCAGATGCTATTTTGGTATATGGCGATGGAGGGGGGAGGGTTCAGTCTACTCGGCAGGTACAGGGCGTAATGGTCAACGATCTATTCACTCCAGATCCATGTCGGGAGCTTGTAGATTGTCTCGATGAGCTGGGTTGGCCCTATCAGGTGTGTTCGACGCAGTCCCTCTCGGATCCGGTATTGCTTGTGATGCTTGAAGCTCTGAGTCCTGAATTGGTGGTCTACTCAGGCTACGCGGGACAATTGGTTCCGGCGGAACTATTACATTGTTATTCGGTGTTACATGTTCACTCTGGCTGGCTTCCGGATTATCGGGGAAGCACAACCCTGTATTACCAGATCATTGAGCAGGGAGGCTGTGCTGCAAGTGCCTTGCTACTGGATGAGCATATCGATACTGGCCCGATTTTGGCGCGGAAGCACTATCCGCTGCCGCCTCCGGGAGCGGATGTTGATTACCTTTATGACAATATGATTCGTGCCGATCTGTTGGTTACTGTGCTGGCTCAGTGGCGGTCAGGGTTGCAGTGGGATCGGTTGTCTCAGCAAATGGACTCTCCGCCTTATTTCATCATTCATCCTCTACTCAAACATATGGCCCTGCTCGCCATCGATAGGCAGGAGAGGTTCTCATGAGTTTCTCTACTCCCGATTTTAATTTTGGAACTAAATCTGAAACTCTGGCCCGCTTACAAACGAGGGTTGGCCGTTCGAAAATTCTCCCTCTTTATTACTTTACTGCCACTCAGTGGCTATATCAAAAAACTGAAATTCTTGCAGCCATCACCGGTATGGATCATGGTGGCTGCGTAATCATCCGTAGTAGTGCTCAAAATGAAGACAGCCAATGTGATTCCATGGCTGGAGCTTTTACCAGCTGTTTAAATGTGCCTGTCGATAGTCAGTCTGAACTGGAGCAGGCGATCGAACGTGTGATTACCTCATTCGGGCAGCATCAACATGGAGAGAATCAGATATTGGTGCAACCCATGCTCAGAGATATTCAGATGAGCGGGGTCGTGATGACCCACGATCTGGAGCATGGCGCCCCCTACTATGTAATTAATTATGATGATGAAAGTGGTCTGACAGATACAATTACGGGTGGGGTCGGAATCCAGAAGACAGTATTGATCTACCGTGATACTGATCATAGTCTCGTGCGTTCAACACGTATTCAGGGATTGTTGGCGGCATGTCGAGAGCTGGAGGCACTTTGTGGACGGGTGCCTTTGGACATCGAATTCGCTATCGATCGCCAAGAGTGTGTTTACATTCTGCAAGTTCGTCGCATCACTCTTTGTAATACCTGGCATCCGGTCACTGAACGGCGAGTTGCTCGGCAACTGGCCCATATTCGGCATTACCTTGAGCAAACCCTGCCTCCTCAGTGTGATTTATTTGGTGGTAACTCACTACTGGGGGTGATGCCGGATTGGAATCCTGCCGAGATCATCGGAACTATGCCACGCCCACTGGCTTCATCTCTCTATCGCTTGCTGGTAACCGATTCGGCATGGCGGGAGGCTCGAGCCAGGATGGGGTATTACCATCCCCGTCATCAAGTGCTGATGGTGATGCTGGGGCATCATCCCTATATCGATGTACGCAGCAGCTTCAACTCCTTTTTGCCAGCAGGTCTTGATGATGCGACGAGCGAGCGTTTGGTCACAGCTTGGCTGGAACGTTTACGCGAGCACCCGGAATGGCATGACAAGGTTGAGTTTGAGGTTGTGCAAACCTGTCTGGATTTTACCTTCGAAGCCGATTTTGAGGTTCGTTATGCCGGATGCCTGACTTCCGATGCGTTTCAAACCTATAGACAGGAGCTGGGTGCATTGACGTACCGCGCCATTGTCGGCGAGGGCGAGGGCTCTCTAGCGGCCGCGCTGGTGGGTATCCATGCGTGTGCAGTCGATCAAGAGCGAAGGGGGCCGATTAAGAGCTGGCGAGCCGATCTGGTATCCGTCAAACGTCTTTTGCTGGCGTGCCGTGAGTTCGGTACCGTTAACTTTGCGATCCTTGCCCGCCATGCCTTCATTGCCGAAGAGTTGTTGCGTTCTGCATGCCGTCGCGGAGCAATTTCTATGGAACGAGTGCAGCTTTGGAAACAGTCCTTACATACGGTGACAACCGATCTTACCACGGATTACGCGGCTGTTTTTGCGGGGACACAATCAGCGGACCATTTTCTTTCCCGATTTGGTCATCTGCGTCCAGGAACCTATGACATTACGTCGCTGCGTTATGATGAGCGTCACGACCTTTTTGCGACCACATCTGGGTCGAATGGGCTGGAGTCGGTCCATGTGACAAGAGGTTTTGAGCTACAACCCGACGAGGAACAGGCGTTGCAGCGATTGTTGGATGAACGAAGCTGGCCCGTTACTGCCGCTGGATTGCTGACCTACGCTGGCCAGGCCGTCCAAGCGCGAGAGTACGCCAAACTGATCTTCACTCGAGACTTATCGGATGCATTGGCTTTGCTCAACCGTTGGGGAGGAGAGGTTGGTCTGGCGCGGGAGGATCTCTCCTACCTGGATATATTCCAACTGCTGGATACACTGGCTTCCCCACTGCTGGATGATATCGATCGCGTTGTGCTGAATTGGGTAGACAAAGCCCGACATGAGTATCAGCAGGCCATTTCTTTGAAACTTGGCCATTTGATTTCGGGAGCGGATGATGTGTTCGTGGTACCAATACATCGCAGCTTGCCTAATTTTATTACGCAAAAGCGAGTGGAAGCTGAGGGAATATTACTGCAGCAAGACACACCGGTCACCACGGTATTGCAGGGACGGATTGTCTGCATAGAAAACGCAGACCCTGGCTATGACTGGGTTTTTACGCGGAATATAGCTGGTCTGGTTACGCAATATGGCGGAGCCAATTCCCACATGGCCATTCGTTGCGCTGAATTTGGTATCCCGGCGGCTATTGGTTGTGGTGAGCAGTTGTTCAGCCGCCTGTTGCGTTGCCGGGGTATCGTCCTGAACTGTCAGGATAAGACAATTAATTTGGTGTGACACACATGAAGCGGATAGGCATTACGTTACGAACATGTCAGGCGGTGGGTTATCAAGAGGCCCGTGATGGGCTCGCTCGGGATTGGTATCGTTTTTTGCTGCAATTAGATTGGGGGTGGGAGTGGGTGTTGTTACCCAATCTTGGTTCACAGAGCGTGGCTTACGCCCAGGCTCAGGGGGTCGAGGGGATCATCTTAACTGGCGGTGAGGATCTCAGTCTGGATCCCCTACGGGATGAGAGTGAGTTTGCTCTGCTGGAACATGCCGTGAACCACCAGTGGCCGGTGTTGGGCATCTGCCGGGGGATGCAGTTGATTCAACGCTTCTTTGATGGCGAGCTGGTAATTGCGGGTGGTGAGCATCATGTGGCAACTCGACATTCAGTCTCAAAGCGACGGGCATTGCCATGGGGAGGTATGAATGAGACATTTGAGGTCAACTCCTATCACTCCAACCGGATACCCTTACCGCTACCGGCCAGTTTGCAAACTCTGGTCGTCGATGCTGAGGGTTATTGCGAAGCTTTTAGCCATCAGCGCATGAAGCTGGCTGGAGTCATGTGGCATCCTGAGCGTGAATTATTCTGCCATGAATTTGATCGGCAACTATGCCGGTGGCTTTTTGAATGAGGTGATATGCAAGCCATAATTTTAGCGGCCGGGCGAGGTTCCCGGCTTGGTACCATGACCGAGAACCAACCTAAACCGCTGGCAAAATTGGCTGGTAAGCCGTTGATTGAATGGCAGTTGGCATCGCTAGCTGCGGCTGGTGTCGATAGTGTTCATGTGGTTTGCGGATATTGCAGTGAAGCCCTGCTGGGCTACGGTGACAGCCGAATCATGAACGCCAACTGGGCTAGTTCTAATATGGTTCGTAGCCTGATGTGTGCTGATGCTGTGCTATCGGCGGCGCCGACTCTTGTCTGTTACGGGGATATTGTCTATCGCCCTGGGATCATCAGAACCTTGATGTCATCTGATGCACCACTAGCCACCAGCTATGACAAGGAGTGGTGGTCACTCTGGTCTGCTCGGTTTGAGGATCCTTTATTGGATGCTGAGAGCTTCCGGCAGCAGGGGGGTCAATTGTTCGCCATCGGTGAACGGGTTCATGCTCGAGAGGAGATCGAAGGGCAATATATGGGGTTGTTGAGGTTCACCCCTGAGGGCTGGCAACGAGTGTCTGCGGTGTTAGCAGGACTCAGCGCCGAAAAAATCAACAAGCTGGATATGACTAGCTTGTTGCGCTTATTGTTGTCTCAAGGCGTTCCTATTGCGACAGTTGCGATATCCGGTGGTTGGGTTGAAGTGGATAATCAATCAGACATCAGCTTGTACGAACAAATGATAGCTGAGCCAGGTTGGAGTCATGATTGGCGATCTTAATCGCGATATCACTATTGTCCATTGACAGCAGCATCGCCTTATTAAATAGCTGTTCCAAATAGTAAATCACAGGGGTAAGGGAGCTCGTTCCTGTTTATTTGATCTCATGAGTCACCAAACAAAACAAACCCAAAGGTTGAGTTGACGCCTATCCTGCCACGACCTCAACGGTACCGCATGCACAAAATCATCCATGCAACGCGTGATAAAGGCATGCTTGTCGCCTGATGGCTATCTTGCTACACGGCCTCAGATGTTCAACACCTTACCGTCTAGGCGCGCCCAGTCGTACCTGTCGCCAAGATTGTCACCTTACTGATGCTGCTCATGTAGTTTTCTCCGCAAGATCTTGGTTATCAACGCAGCCGCTGGGTACCAAACTATTGGCCATCCAAATCAATCGGTTAACGGGCCTCAATATGGCAGCTTCTACGCTCCGTCGATGGTTACCTCGAATGGGCATTGTCTGAAGCAAGCCTGTGCCAACCTTGCGGATAAAAGACCCAGTCTATCAAGAAAAAATGACGAATATCGACGCTGTGCTGGCCCGCTGTGATGCCGATAATCCGGCGCTTTGTGAGGATGAAGTCGATATAGACCTCCATCCCAAATTAGTGGCCGACAGGATGTTCAGAACGCGGCAAAAGCGGGTTGTTACAGCGGGAGAGAACGAATTACCTGGCAGGCGTTCTCCATGTCGGCAACGGAGAGTACTTTACGTCAGTGGCATAAAGAAAACTCATCTCTGTTTATCACCATGCTGGAAACACGGCGTCATCACTACCGACGAGCCAAAACTATCACGCGTAATCATCAACACAGGGGAATTACTTGCTTGCTGATTCGAGTGAAACACTTCATTGATACCGTGTATCTTTTTCCTGGGAATGGCTATGGAACGGTGAATGCATGGCACTATCAGGAGCAGTTATTTAGGCACATCACACCTAAAAAATTCATTTTTTGATGAAAACTTATTGCGAAATGCATAATTTAATGCTGAAGCTACTTACTTATATTGCTAAGGGGGAATGATGAAGGTCGCTGTTGTTGGTATAGGTTATGTTGGTTTATCTAACGCAATATTACTAGCTCAAAAAAGCAATGTGATATTGTTGGATGTTAGTTGTGAAAAAGTATCAAAAATAAATTCCAGAGAGTCCCCTATTGTTGACCCTGAAGTAGAGTTGTTTTTAAAGGAATGTAAGCTGAATCTGACTGCAACTTTGAGTAAAACAGAGGCTTATGAGAATGCAGACTATATTATAATTGCAACGCCTACTAACTATAATCCTAGTACGGATTGTTTCGACACTTCTTCAGTGGAGTCAGTCATTAGTGATATCATGGAGGTGACATCCAACCCAGTAATAGTCATAAAATCTACCGTTCCTGTTGGATTTTCTTCAAAATTACAGCGTAAATATAACAGTGAAAATATTTTTTTTTCCCCTGAATTTTTACGGGAAGGCCGAGCGCTATACGATAATCTTTATCCATCGCGGATTGTCATTGGTGCAAGGAATATAATGGCAAAGTCATTTGCTGCATTAATGATTGAGGGGGCAAAAAAAAAGGATGTGCCAGTCGTTTTTACGGAAAGTACGGAGGCTGAAGCCATAAAGCTTTTTTCAAATACGTATCTGGCAATGCGAATTGCCTTTTTTAATGAGCTAGACTCATTCGCTCAAAAAAACAATTTGGCAACAAGAGATATTATCGATGGCGTTTGCCTTGACCCTCGTATTGGTCACTATTACAACAATCCATCTTTTGGCTATGGAGGGTATTGCTTGCCAAAAGATACTAAGCAACTTTTAGCAAATTTCAACCAAGTTCCCAGCAACTTAATTAAAGCGATTGTTGATGCCAATAAAACGAGAAAGGATTTTATAGCCGATACGGTGATTGTTGAAAACCCTAAGCGAGTTGGTATTTACCGACTAGCTATGAAGACTGGTTCAGATAATTTTAGGGTGTCAGCAATACAAGGTGTCATGAAAAGGATAAAGGCAAAGGGCATAGAGGTGGTTGTTTATGAACCATCTATCAGAGAGTCGGTTTTTTATAAGTCAGAAGTCATCACTGACCTATCAGAGTTTAAAAGTATTTGTGATGTTATATTAGCTAATAGAATGCACCCTGAATTAGTTGATGTAATTGATAAGGTCTATACACGTGACGTTTTTGGCTACGACTAAAGCAGACTCAGGCTGTACAGATCTAAATGGTAGCTCAAAATGAGGTGTTCTGATTTTCACAGACAGTTCCGATTGTTACGATGAAACAATCGGGGGTATTCAATAAAATCAAGAGAACACTATTCACCAGCGTTTCGCGCAGAGGCGGTTCGGATGGTGTTGGAGCAAGAGCTCAGTCTGGCGGAAGCAGCCAGAAGACTCGGCATTGCCAAAGGCACATTGGCCAACTGTGTTGTTGTCGCCAAAGGGGGACAGGAAAAACCGGCCCTAGGAGGACGTCCTGTGTAGTGGTCAACTAAA